>JAKEHF010000161.1 GCA_022615295.1 Actinomycetota bacterium
ACCCGGGTGAGTTCGTCTGGCTGGTGCCCGAGGTGCGGGGTCTCTACTCCTTCGAGTTCGAGATCCCCGGCCCAGGGACGTATCAGGTCACCATCGAAGGTGACGGGCTCGGCGAGCTGGGCCCGGTGGGTTTCGTGGCCGTCGACGACCCCCTCGGACCTGGACGGGGCGACCCGGCGCCCCTTTCAGAGACGAGAACGGCTGCGGACACCCCTCTCGATGACCTGACCTCCGACCCAGACCCCGACCCTGCCTTCTATGAGATGACGGTTGCCGAGGCGGTGAGCGACGGGCCCTCGGTGATCGTGTTCGCCACGCCGGCGTGGTGCGAGTCACAGGCCTGCGGTCCCCTGCTCGACCAGGTGAAGGCTCTCTCCGACGACTTCCCCGAGCTCAACTTTGTCCACGTCGAGGTCTACGAGGACATCCACGTGAGCAGCATCGACGAGCTGGTGGCGGTCCCTGCCGTCACCGAGTGGGGTCTGGTCTCCGAGCCGTGGGTGTTCGTCACCGACGAATCCGGCAGGGTGAGTGCCCTCTTCGAGGGTGCCGCCTCCGACGCCGAGCTTCGCTCCGCTTTCGCCGAGGTCGCTCCCTGATCGTGGTTGGTCGGCGGTGGGGTTACTCCGTATGATGCCGAGCCGATGCTCCGTCTCATCCGTGGCGCCACCGTGGCCGCTATGGCCCTCCTCCTGGGTGCCTGCCAGCTGATCGGGAACGAGGACGCGCCACTCACCACATTCCGGCCCGCCGGGCCAAACGCCGAACGTATCGACGACCTCTTCTGGCTCGTCTTTTGGATCGCCACCGCGATCTTCGTCCTGGTCATGGGGGCGCTGGTACTGATCCTGTTCGTCTTCCGGGATCGGAAGAAGGAGGACGCCAGGGAGCCCAAGCAGCTCCACGGCAGTCCCAAGCTCGAGGTCCTGTGGACGGTCATACCCGCTCTGATCCTGGCTGTGATCGCCGTCCCCACCGTCTCCTCGGTGTTCGAGCTGACCGGATGTGAGGACGACTCGATGAGAGTCGAGCTCACCGGTCATCAGTGGTGGTTCGAGTTCCACTACCCCGACCAGGGGGTCGACACCGCCAACGTGCTGGTAATACCTGCCGGGGAGGAGGTCTGTCTCGAGATGACCTCGGACGACGTCCTCCACAACTTCTGGGTGCCGGCGCTACACGGAAAGCGGTATCTGGTTCCCGGCCAGACGACGCTGCTGAGACTCGAGGCGTCCCAGCCGGGCGAGTTCTGGGGTCATTGCGCCGAGTTCTGCGGTCTGTCCCACTCCCTGATGAGGACCAGGGTGCAGGCGGTCAGCCGGGCCGAGTTCGACGAATGGGTCGCTGCCCAGCTTGCACCGGCCAACCTGCCGGCCGACGGCACCCCCGAGTTCGACGGATATCAGGTGTTCCTCAACAAGGGATGCACCCAGTGTCACACCATCAGGTTCGACGACGAGGCCTCGTCCAACATCGTGCTCTCCGAGCTGTTCAACGGGCCCGATCTCACCCACTTCGCCTCACGCAACGTCTTCGCCGGCGCCGTCCTACCCGAGGGTGGGGAGACCCATGAGCAGGCCCTGGCGAGATGGCTCGCCGACCCGCCCAATGTCAAACCGGGGAGCTTCATGCCCAATCTGGCCCTGACCGCACAGGAGATCGAAGACCTGATCGCCTTCCTGGAGTCGAACACATGACAGCCACCGCAGAGAGACCGGCCACCACGATCTTCCGCAGACCCCGGTCGACCACCGGTCTCTGGTCCTGGCTGACCACGGTCGACCACAAGCGGATCGGGATTCTGTACGGCTACGCAGCCTTCTTCTTCTTCGTAATCGGCGGCATCGAGGCGCTGCTCCTCCGCATCCAACTCGCCCAGGCCAACGCCGAGTTCCTCACCGCCGGGGCATACAACGCCCTGTTCACGATGCATGGGACGACGATGGTCTTCCTTTTCATCATGCCGGCCTCCGCGGCCTTCATGAACTATCTGCTCCCGCTCCTCATCGGTGCCCGGGACGTCGCCTTTCCCCGGCTCAACGCCCTGTCGTGGTGGATCTTCCTCTTTGGGGGGATCTTCCTATACAGCACTTTCATATTCGGGACCTCGGTGCCGCCGGTGAGCCCCGACGGGATCACCGGCAATCTGGCGCCGGGTGGCGGACCGGGGAGCTTCAATTGGCTGGCCGACTCGCCCGACGGCGGCTGGTTCTGCTACCAGCCGAACTGCGGGCCCCTCTACTCGCCGGGGACCGCCATGGACTACTGGGCCTTGGGCATCCAGATCCTGGGTCTCGCCTCACTTGTCTCGGCGATCAACTTCATCGTCACCGTGTTCAACATGAGGGCCAGGGGGATGCGTCTGCTCCGCATGCCGGTGTTCGCCTGGATGACGACGGTGGTGGCCTTCCTCCTCCTCTTCTCGCTGCCGATCATCGCCGTGGCCTTGTTCATGGTGGCCTTCGACCGGCAGTTCGGGACCGTCTTCTTCGCCGCTACGTCGGGCGGCGATCCCATCCTCTGGCAGCATCTCTTCTGGCTTTTCGGACATCCGGAGGTCTACATCCTGATCCTCCCGGCGATGGGGATCGTGTCCGAGGTTCTCCCCGTGTTCTCCCGCAAGCCCTTGTTCGGCTACTCGGCGGTGGTGTTTGCCGGTGCGGCGATCGCTTTTCTCGGTTTCGGGGTGTGGGCCCACCACATGTTCGCCTCCGGTATCACCCCGGTGGCCCAGGCGGCCTTCGCCCTGGCGACGATGACCATCGCCATCCCCACGGGGATCAAGATCTTCAACTGGATGGGGACGCTCTGGGGTGGGCGTCTCAGGCTGAGCACCCCGATGCTGTTCGCCATCGGCTTCCTCGCCATGTTCACCATCGGTGGCCTGTCCGGGGTCACCCACGCCGTGGTCCCCTCGGACTGGCAGCAGACCGACACCTACTACATCGTCGCCCACTTCCATTACGTGTTGTTTGGAGGGGCCGTCTTCGGCCTCTTTGCCGGCATGTACTACTGGTTCCCCAAGCTAACCGGCCGGCTGATGTCGGACCGGCTCGGCAAGGTCCACTTCTGGCTGCAGTTCATCGGCTTCAACCTGACCTTCGCCCCCATGCACTGGCTGGGTCTGCAGGGGATGGTCCGACGCACCTGGAAGTACGCCCCGGAGACCGGTCTCGAGCCATGGAACCTGGCGGTGACAGTTGGCGCGTTCATCATCGCCACCTCGATCGCGGTGTTCATGTTCAACTGGTACCGGAGCAAGCGACGTGGGGCATTGGCCGGGATGGATCCCTGGGACGCCCGGACCGTCGAATGGATGACGCCCAGTCCCACCCCGGAGCACAACTTCAGCGAGCCGCCGGTGGTAACCCGTCTCGACCACTTCTGGCACCTCAAGTACGACGAGGACGAGGAGGGCCGGCCGGTGAGACGGCCCGAGGCCGACGAGATGCTGGCGCATCTCGAAGACGTGGGAAGACACCCGACGACACCGATCCATCTCCCCAACCCCAGTTATTTCCCCCTGGTGATGGCGGTCGGGATCCCGCTCGTCTTCTACGGGATCATCTATCACACGTCGGCTTGGGGCAAGGCGCTGATCGTGGTGGGTGCACTGATCATGCTCGCAGCCCTGATCGGTTGGGGAATGGAGCCGCTGGAGGAGCCCCACGAGGCCCACGAGCCGGAGCAGGAGGGTGTGGAAGAGGAGTCCGGCCATGTCTGAGTTGGCGACGGCTGCCCACCTCGAAGGCGAAACGACAGGTGTCGAGAACCGCAAGCTGGGGATGTGGGTGTTCCTCAGCTCCGAGTTCCTCTTCTTCGGAGCCCTGATCACCAACTATCTCCTCTACTCCAACCGCGCCGGGTTCAGCGGTGTGTACCCCGCCGAGATCTACGACATCCCCTTCACCTCGGTCAGCTCCTTCGTGCTGTTGATGAGCTCGCTCACCATGGTGCTGGCCCACAACGCCCTGAGCCGGCACGACCAGAACGGAGCCAGGACCTGGCTCTTCGCCACGGCCGCCCTGGGCTCGGTCTTCCTCGGCGGCCAGGTGTTCGAGTTCACCGAGTTCGTCGTCAACTACGACATGAGGCTGTCCTCGAACCCGGCGGCGTCGGCATTCTTCGTGCTCACCGGGTTCCACGGCACCCATGTCGCCATCGGCGTGATCATGCTGCTGTCGTTGCGGGGGATGTCGCGGCGAAGGGGCGGTCTCAGTGACAGCCACGGGATGAACCTCGAGCTCGTCGGTCTCTACTGGCACTTCGTCGACATCATCTGGATCGTCATCTTCACCGTTGTCTATCTCCTCTCGGCGCCACCGGCATGAGCACCACCGACCACCCGACACCGGCCCAGTACTGGAAGATCGCGGTGGTCCTCGCCGTGCTCACCGCGGTCGAGGTCGCCCTTTTCTATATCAACAGGGAGCTCGAGCTCGGGGCCCTCAACGCGGTCCTCCTCATCACCCTCGCGATCCTCAAGTTCGTGATCGTGGTCGGCTGGTACATGCATCTCCGCTTCGAGAAGGGTCTTCTCAGCAGGTTCTTCACCGCCGGCTTTGCCCTTGCTTGCGGGTGCTATCTCGTGGTCCTGGCGACGCTCGGCGTCGTGGTCATCAGGGGGGGTTGAAGGAGTGAGGGCCCCCTTGCCGCCCGGGAGGTTCTTTCTGCCCGGTCCCACCGAGGTCCACCCCGAGGTCCTCGCCGCCCAGACCGGCCAGATGATCGGTCACCGGGGCAGCGACATCAGAGAGCTCATGGCCACCAACGCCGAGGGTTTGGGCCCGGTCTTCCGGACGACACGGCCCGTCATCGTCTCCACCTCGTCGGCAACCGGTCTGATGGAGGCGGCGGTGCGCAATGGTGTGTCCGGGGGAAGGGTGCTCGCCATGGTCAACGGAGCCTTCTCCGCCAGATTCGCCGAGATCGCCCGTGGTTGTGGCAAAGAGGTGGAGGTGTGGGAGGTCGCCTACGGATCGGTTCACGATCCGGGGGAGCTCGCCACGAGACTCGCCGGGGGGAACTGCGTGGCGGTCACCGTGACACACTCAGAGACCTCGACCGGTGCGCTCCAGGACCTGCAATCCATCGCAGAGGCGACCGCCCGGCACCCGGGGACTCTGCTGCTCGTCGACTCGGTCACCGGTATCGGCGGGGTCGAGACCCATACCGACCTCTGGGGGATCGACTTCATCCTCACCGGCTCGCAGAAGGCGCTGGCCCTCCCACCTGGCCTCGCCTTCGGTGTCGCCTCAGAGGCGATGATGGAGCGTGCTCGGACCATCCCGGACCGGGGCTGGTACTTCGATCTCCCCCGGCTGGTGGAGGATCTGGACCGTCATCAGACCCCGGCGACCCCCGCAGTGTCCCTTCTATATGCCCTGGAGACACAGCTTCGGCGGATCCACGAGGAGGGGATCGAGGCGAGGTGGAAGCGGCACCTGGCGATGATGGAGCACACTGCGGCGTGGGCGGCCGAGCACGAAGTGGCCCTGCTCGCCCCACATGGTCACCGCTCCCCTACGGTCAGCTGTCTCGTGGTGGAGGAGCCGGCGAGGCTGGTGGCCGGGATGCGCGAGCGGGGCTGGGTGATCGGTGGCGGCTACGGAAGGCTCGGCGAGACCACGATACGCCTCGGCCACATGGGCGATCACACCGTCGACGAGCTTGACGATCTCCTCGGGGTCCTGGCGACCCTGCTCCGATGACTCACCGCGTGGTTGTCACCGATCGGGTCTCCCGGACGGGTCTGGCCATCCTCGCCGAGGACGAGAGATTCCTTGTCGAACGGTTCCTCGACGCCGCGAGCCCGGGATTCGCAGACTCGCTGGGGGCGGCGGCAGCCCTGATAGTGAGAAGCGCCACACGGGTCGACGCCGCGATGATCGAAGCCGCTCCCTTGCTCAGGGCGGTCGCCAGGGCAGGCGCCGGAGTCGACAACGTCGACGTGGAGAGCGCCACCCGTCGTGGCGTGGCCGTGTTCAACGCCCCCGGGGGGAACACCATCGCCGCCGCCGAGCTCACAATGGCCCTGATGCTCTCCGTGGTCCGCCGGGTGGCCGAAGCCGACAGGTCGGTCCGTGAGGGTCGTTGGGACCGGGCCACCCTGCAGGGGGTCGAGTTGCGGGGGAGGATCCTCGGTCTGGTCGGGGCGGGGAGAATCGGCGGCGAAGTGGCCAAGAGGGCCCGGGCCTTCGGGATGGCGGTCATCGCCTACGACCCCTATCTGAGCCCGATGCGGGCCGCTGCGGTTGGGGTGACTCTCGTGGATCTCGACCGGCTGCTCGAGACCAGCGACATGATCTCGCTCCACGTGCCGCTCAACGAGGAGACGAGAGGGCTCATCGGGGAGGAGGCCCTGGGACGGATGAAGAAGAGCGCCTTCCTGGTCAACGTGGCCCGGGGGGGCGTTGTCGACGAGACGTCCCTGGCCGGGGCTCTCGCCGACGGTGTCATCGCCGGCGCGGCGCTCGACGTCTACAGCACCGAGCCCCTGTCCGGCGACAGCCCTCTGCGACGGGCCCCGAACCTGGTGCTCACCCCGCATCTGGGTGCGTCCACCCGTGAGGCCCAGGTCGGCGTGGCCCGCGAGGTGGCGGTGGCGGTGCGAGCGGCTCTAATCGACGGTGTGGTCGACGGGGCGGTCAACGCCGACTCTTTGACCCGCTAGACGACGCGGACGACAGCCGGCCGGCTCTCGGCGCCCCCCTCTTCGTGGTCCGCGGACCTGATGACCAGCACCGCGAGAAGGACCAAGAGGACCGTGCCGATGCCGATCACCGCGACCATCAGCTCGCCAAAGGTGATCCGCACATGGGGCCGGCTGCCGGCGAGGGCGGCAAAGCCGAGTATTCCCCCGGCGGTGATGACGGCGACCACGGCTGCCGCATTGGGGAGCAGGTGGTTCGACTCGATCAGGGCGAAGGCGAAGGGGAGAACCAGGAAAAGGAGGAGGACCACACCGGCCACGGGGATGCTGATGGCGTCGCCGAGACGCTTCCTCACCGTGGCCACCTCCTCGACCTCCTCGGGGTCCACCGCCACCGGAGTCCCCAGCAGCTGAGGGACGCCGGCTGTGAGGGCTCCCAGGCCGGACCCTCCCAACACCATGACGCCAAGGGTGGCCAGGACCGGGAGCTGGACGATCCCGGCATCGCCTTCGATCGGGGTGCCGAAGACGCCGGTGAGGAGGGAGGCGGCCCCGGCCCCCAGAACCAGCCCCAGCGCGGCGCCTACCCAAGCGGTGGCGGCGCGGGAGCCTGATAGCTGCATGGCCGGGTCCCGCCAGGAGACGGCGGCGCGAGACAGCCCGGCTACCACCGCGCCAAACGCCACGCTCACCAGGGCGACACCGAGGAGCACCATGACGGACCGGACCTCTACCACCGGAGGGCCCCCGTCGGGGAGCACGGTCACGAGTGGTGCCCAAAAGGCCCCGGCGATGAGGAAACCGAGGACTCCGAGACCGGCACCGGTCCACGCCCCGACACGCACCGCGGTGCGGACCCGGTCGCCCAGGGGCACCGGCTCCAGGGGCTCGGCGGCCGCGATGGGAGGCTCGAGGATCTGTGGTGGTGGCGTTTCGGGCAGCGGCGGTTGGGTTTCCGCCATGACAGGCTCGGGGAGGGGTGCCGGGGTCGTCTCCGGCGCCGGGGGGGCGGGTGGTGTTTCGACCGTCGTCGCCGGCGCCGCGGCCAGGGGAGCACCTCCTGCCCAGGCGGAGAGGATCTCCTCGGGTGTGGTGCCGCTGACCGCCGCCCGGGCGGCCGCTGACCGCTTGACCAATGCTGAGGGTGTCCCCAGAGCGCTGGCCGCCGCCTCGAGAAGGTCAGTCACGGGTCGGCACTTTAGCCCTTCGGGGTCTGCGCCCCTTGGGTGATCCCGCTCAGGGTGTCGGCGACGAGGACGTCGACCACGTCCCGAAGGGCCTCCTCCTCGGTGGCTCCCGACTCGATGGCGGTGCGGTATGCCTCGAGCTGGCGATGGGCGCTGGTGCCACCATCGACGATGTTTCGAGCGTTCTCCACCTCATCGACGACGTCGAGGCTGGCGGCGTCTTCCTTGACGAGGTCGACGAACTCCTCGACGAGGTCGCTCATCGCCACCAGCCGTCCCTTCCCGAAGTCCACCAGGGCGCCGTCGACCCCGTACCGCTGGGCCCGCCACACGTTCTCGTTGATGAGCCCGGCCGGGTAGCTCCTCCATCTCTGGTTGTCGCGTCGGAGGCGGTACATATAGGAGAGGAGGCATTGGTAGAGGGCGGCAACCGTCATGGCGTCGTCGAGCCTGGTGCAGACGTCGGTGATCCGCATCTCCAGGGTGGGGAATCTGGCCGAGGGGCGGAGGTGCCACCAGAGCTTCGTCCCGTCCTCGATGAGTCCGGCGTCGATCAGGATCCCCAGATAACGCTGGTACTCGCCCCAGGAGACGAACTCCTCGGGGAGACCGGTGCGGGGGAGGTTCTGGAGGAGGACGGGCCGGTAGGCGAGCAGCCCGGTGGGGACCCCCTCCCAGAAAGGGGATGAGGTGCTCAGGGCGAGGAGATGGGGGAGCATGTATCTGATCTGATTCATCAGGTCGATGCGGAGGTGCTCGTCCTCGATGCCGACGTGGATGTGCATGCCACAGACCACGAGCTGGCGGGCGACGTGCTGAAGATCGTCGGCGACCCGGAGATAACGCTCGTGCTCCGTGGTCTCCTGCTCCGACCAGCGGGCGAAGGGGTGGGTCGAGGCGGCGATGATCGCCGCCCCATACCCGGCCACCACGCCGGAGAGATCGGCACGCAGACGCGCCAGGTCCTGGCGGGCCTCTTTGACACGCCGGCAGATCCTGGTGCCCACCTCGATCTGGGCCTTGAGGAGCTCGTAGGTGACCTGGTGACCCAGCACCTCACCGAGGGCGTCCCACATCTCCTTCGGAGGGCTCTTGACGAGGTCGCGTGTCTCGAGATCCACGACCAGGTACTCCTCCTCGATCCCGATGGTCAGACTGGGGTCGTCCACGGGCGGGAACCCTATCGACGCCGGTGAGGGAGAGTTTCGTGATCGTTCAGATCCCTTTTATGGGTCCTTTTCCGGACAGCAAATAGCCTGTCGGCATGTCCCCTACCCGTCTTCGTGACGCCGTGTCCGGTGCCCTGGCCGCCGCCTTGGCCCTCGGGGTCTCCGAATTGGCCGCAGGGGTCTTCCCGATGTTCCCTTCGTTGGTCGAGGGAATGGGCAACTGGGTGATCGACAACTCACCCAAGGCGTTGAAGGACTTCGCCATCGCCACCTTCGGCACCAACGACAAGCTGGCCCTCCTCATCGGCATCACGGTGGTGACGATCGCAGTGGGCGCGGTCACCGCTCTGGTGGCGCGACGTCGCTTCGGCGTCGCAATCACCGTCTTCGCCGGCTTCGCCCTGATCGCGGCCCTGGCCACTGCGGCGTCGGACAAGACGATCTCGACGGGTCTGGCGATGGTCCCGGGTGGGGCGGCCGCGATGGCTGGGCTAGGCACGCTGAGACTCCTCCTCGGTGACGGCGGGCGGACGACCGAGTCGAGTGGCGAGTCCCGCCGGCGTTTCATCCTCGGTGCCGGTGCGGTACTCGGTCTCGCCGCCGTCTCGGCGGCGGTGGGCAGGAACCTCGTCCTCCAGGCGCGGAGGATGGCAGCCGGACGGCAGGAGGTGGCCCTCCCCGCAGCCGCGCGACCCCTTCCCCAAGTCCCGATGGCGGCGGAGCTGGGAGTGGACGGGTTGACCCCGATCATCGTTCCCAACAGCGACTTCTACCGGATCGACACCGCCTTCGCCGTGCCCCAGGTGGATCTGGAGACCTGGTCCCTCAGGGTCACCGGCATGGTCGACCGGCCCTACGAGATCGACTTTTACGACCTGTTGGACATGCGGATGACCGAAAGCGACGTGACGCTCTGCTGTGTCTCCAACCGGGTAGGCGGCGACCTGGTGGGGAATGCCCGCTGGCTCGGGGTACCGCTGGCCGAGATCCTCGACCGGGCCGGGGTGGCGGACGGGGCGGAGCAGGTGGTGGGCCGGTCGGTCGATGACTTCACCGTCGGCTTCCCGGTGGAGACGGTCTACGACGGTCGTGACGCCCTGGTGGCGGTCGGGATGAATGGCGAGCCTCTCCCCTTCGAGCACGGGTTCCCGGCGAGACTGGTCGTCGCCGGCCTCTACGGCTATGTGTCGGCGACGAAGTGGCTGACTGAGATCGAGCTGACCCGCTGGGACTCCTTCGACGCCTACTGGGTGCCTCGCGGGTGGTCCAAGGAGGGGCCGATCAAGACCCAGAGCCGCATCGACACACCGGGGGACCAGAGCAGGATCGTCGCCGGGGAGCGTCAAGTCGCCGGCGTGGCCTGGGCGCCGGACCGGGGGATCTCCATGGTCGAGGTGCAGCTGGGTGAGAACGCCCCTTGGACGGTGGCCGAGATGTCCGAGCCGCTCTCCGTCAGCGCCTGGGTGCAGTGGAGGGTGCCCTGGGACGCCCCGCCGGGTGAGCATCTGCTCCGGGTGAGGGCGACGGACGGGTTGGGCGAGCTCCAGATCTCCCAGCTCTCGTCCCCGGCGCCCAACGGCGCCACCGGCTGGCATGCGGTGCGGGTGGTCGTCGCCGAGGCCTGAGACTCAGTCGGCTGAATCGATCGCCGAGACCGCCCAGGCCAGCCCGCTGACCGGGTCCTCCACGGCGAGACGCAGCTGCCATCCGGTCCCGGGGGCGCCGTCGTCGAACCACGACCAGGTGAGCCTGTTGACAGCGTCGCCGGTCTCGTCCGGGTGGGGTGGCCAGCCGAGATCGCTGAGCGTGGCCACCACCCACCATGCGCCATAACGTCCGGCGGCGGCCCCCCTCCTCCTCCCATGGGCCCCGCCTGAAGCCCCGGCCCAGCACATCCAGCGAAGCGCATCAGGTGCGGGGAGGGGCCCGACCCGACACCGCCCGAGACCGAGGGCTCGGAGTGCGGCACCGACCGGACCTTCCACGGTGACCACCTGGCATCTCCCGTTGGACTCGTTGGTCCACGGTGTGACCAGGTCGGCGAGGGCGGCCTCGGACTCGGGGTCGGTGACGGTCACGAAGCCCTGGGGCAGCTCGAGAGGGGCCACCGCAGGCAGGGGTGGCGCCGGTGTCTCGATCCGGTCGCTCTTGTAGGTGGCCAGCGGGTAGACGGGTTCCCATGTGAGGAGTCGGTCGGGGAGATCGGTGACCTCGCCCATGCCCGACTCTCCTCGGAGCACCCGCTCCGCGGCCACCCATGACCGCTCCGGGCCGGGCCCGAGGAAGGGGTCGAGCTCGGCCCAGGTCTTGGTGCTCGCAGCGACCTCGGTGAGTGGTCCCAGGGTGAAGCGGGCCGGCCCTTCGGTGACTACCGGCCCCGCCCATCGCCCCGGGGCCTCGAGGGCGAGCCGGTATCGGATGTGCTCGTCGACACCCCAGAGCTGTCTTCCCCTAATCAGCGCCTCGGCACACCTCTCGCGGAGGTCGACGAGACCGGGCCAGTCGACCCGACGGCACAGCCGGTCGACAACACGGATCAACTCGTCGGTGTCCGAGGCCTCGATGGCCTCGAGAACGGACCTGTCAGTCACCCTCGGTCTCGACGGGGAGGTCGAGGTTCGACCACTCCGAGAAGGACCCGACATACACCTGAGGCATGGGGAGACCGGCGACGACCATGGCCAGGGCGTCGTGGCAGGCGTTGACCCCGCTGCCGCAGGAGACGAAGACACGCTCTCCGAGCCCGCCATAGAGGGAGACGAGCTCAGCGGGGGTGCGAAACCTCCCGTCCGGCCCCAGGTTGGAGCTCGTGGGCCGGTTGATCGCACCCGGGATATGACCGGCCTTGGGATCGACCGGCTCGACCTCCCCTCGGTAGCGCTCGGGGGCTCGGGCATCGATCAGCACACCATCACCGAGACGATCCCGCTCCACCGTTCCGCTGAATCCTACGGGCGTGGGGTAGACGACCGGTGTGGGGAGACGGTCACCGACCTCGACCAAATGACCGCGGTCCAGCCAGGCCCGATATCCCCCGTCGAGCACCCTGGAGGTCGGGTGGCCGATGGAACGCAGCATCCACCAGAGACGGGCAGCGACGGTCCCACCGACGTCGTCGTACACAACCACCTCGGAACCCGGGGTGATCCCGAGCCTTCCCAACGTGGCGGCGAAGCCGGCGATCTCGGGCAGGGGGTGGCGGCCGGGCCCGGGTGGTCCCGAGAGGTCCGTGTCGAGGTCGGCGAAGACCGCGCCAGGGATGTGACCGGTGAGATACACAGACCGGCCGTGATTGGGGTCGGTGAGCGCCCATCTGATGTCGACCGCCACTACCTGGTCGAGACGTTCGGAGAGCTCCTCCGGGGTGATCAGGGGCTCGGTGGCCGGCATCACTCCTCCTCGATCGCGTCCAGCTCGTCGCCGAGGGCGGCGATCGTCGACCCCAGGGCCGTGGCGAAGGCGCTCGCCGTCTGTCGGAGGCGACGGCGAACCTCGGTGTCCCTGAGCGCCTCCCCCACCGACTCTGCCACCTGGCTCCAGACAGACGCCAGTGTGGCCAGGGCGTCCCTGATGTCCGACCCCGAGGGGCCCTCATCTCCGACCACCCGTCCGTAGGACTCACGGAGCCGTTGGCCGAGGTCCTTGAACTCGACAGCGACGACGTCCCACGGGTCCTGATCCTCAGGGCTCGTAGGATCTCCTCCGTGCGTCTCCACCTCCTCGATGGTACCTACGAGCTGTTCCGGGCCCACTACGGGCGTAGGGACAGCGTGCCGGGTCCGGAGGGCTACGACATCAGGGCGACCCTGGGGATCCTCGAGTCGACGTTGGCCCTCCTCCGCGAGCCGGGGGTGACCCATCTCGCTGCCAGCTTCGACACCGTGATCGAGTCGTTTCGCAACGAGATGCTCGCCGGTTACAAGTCCTCGGCCGGCATGGAGCCCGAGCTGCTCGCCCAGTTTCCCGACGCCGAACGAGCTCTCGAGGCGATCGGAGTCGTGGTGTGGAGGAACGTGGAGCACGAGGCGGACGACGCACTGGCCAGCGCCGCGATCCGCTGGGTCGATGAGGTCGACCAGGTGGTCATCGTCAGTCCCGATAAGGACATGTCCCAGGTGTTCCTCGACGACCGGATCGTGGGCTACAACCGTCGGGAGCAGAAGATCATCAACGAGGCCGGCGTGGTCGAGAAGTTCGGTGTCGCGCCGGAGTCGATACCCGACTACCTAGCCCTGGTGGGGGACACAGCCGACGGTGTCCCCGGTCTGCCCGGGTGGGGCGCCAAGTCGGCCTCGGCCGTGCTGGCCCGTTATCACCGTCTCGAGCTGATCCCACTGGATCCCATGAGCTGGGACGTCGAGGTTCGTGGCGCGGCAAACCTGGCCCAGACCCTGAAGGAGCGGTTCTTAGAGGCCCTCTTGTATCGAGAGCTGACGACGCTTCGCCTCGACGTGCCGATCGCCGAGACCCTCGAGGACCTGGAGTGGCGGGGAGTGCCACGAGACCGTTTCGAGGTTTTCTGCGCCGATCGGCGCTTCGACCTGGGGGCTATCCGTGTCCATCGCTGGGCGGACTAGGTGTAGTCCTCGGGCTCCCAGATGATGTCGAACCGCTCCATGCAGTCGGCGCACCGATAGACCAGGGGGTATCCCGGCTCGATCTCTGCGTCCGCTGGGAGGATGGTGATGAGATGGGCCACACCGCCGCAATCCACGCACACATAGGTCTCCGGGGGGCGGCTCATCGTCCTCGCAACAGGAGGAGACTCCCCAGCACACCCGCTGCCGGCGAGCCGACGAAGATCCCCAGCTTGGCCATGTCGGCGAGGGAGGGCTCGGTGAAGGCCAGACCGGCGATGAAGATGGCGACTGTGAAGCCCACTCCGGCGACGGCCGAGATCCCGAGGACCTGGGGCACCCCCATGCCGGCGGGGAGCCGTCCCAGGCCGAGCCGCACCGCCAGCCAGGTGAACCCCGAGATGCCGACGAGCTTGCCGACCACCAGACCGGCGGCCACACCAAGGGCGACACGGGAACCCATCATGTCGATGACACTGACGCCACGGAAGTCGACTCCGGCGTTGGCGAGGGCAAAGAGGGGGACGATCACGAATGAGCTCCAGCCCACGAGCTGCTGCTCCAGCCGGACCAAGGGCGACAGGGATTCGCGGGCGACGAGGGCCAGCTGCAGGGCCTCATGATCGGATCGCTCCTGCTGCTCGGGGCCCGTAGTGGCGGCAAATTGGTCGAGGACGGCACGGGCCCTCCCGTCCAGCTCCTCGGGGGTGAAGTTGGGCCGCGCCGGGGTGAGAAAGGCCAGGGCCACGCCGACGAGGGTTGCGTGGACACCCGACTCCAGAGTGAGAAACCATGCGATGAAGGCCATGGGCACGTAGAACCACATGGCCCTGACGTTGATCTTCGCCGCCACCCAGACGACGGCCAGCACCAAGACCGCGGACAGCAACGAGCCGGTGTGCAGGTCGCGGCTGTAGAAGACGGCAATGACCACGATGGCTCCGATGTCGTCGGCGATGGCCACGGCAAGGAGGAAGACCTTGGCGCCCGGGGCGACCCGGGAGCCGAGCAGGGCCACGATCCCCACGGCGAAGGCGATGTCGGTGGCCATCGGGATTCCCCACCCTCGGAGGGCCTCCGGGGCGGCGCCGGCGTTGATTCCGAGATAGATCGCCGCGGGGAGCACCATCCCACCGAGGGCTGCCACCACCGGCAGCACGGCGGCCCTGGTGTCACTGAGCTCACCGAGGAGGAGCTCTCGTTTGATCTCGAGCCCGACGACAAAGAAGAACACCGTCATCAGGCCGTCGTTGATGAGCTCGAGGACGCTCTCGTCGAGGCCGAACCCGGCCAGCTCGATCGTCACGTGGATCTCGAGGAGGCTGGTGTAGGAGTCCGAGAACGGGCTGTTGGCCCAGGTCAGGGCGATGATGGCCGCTCCGAGGAGGACGATTCCGGAGGCGGCCTCGGTCTCGGTGAAGCGGACCAAGGGTCGGACGAAGCGGCGGGGCACCCAACGTTCCGAGGTGGCCCAGCTCCTCGGGTTGGTCATCCGAGGGTCATGCCGGACGACTTGAGCGTCTCACAGGCCTCGACCACCCGCGCCGTCATCCCGGTCTCTGCCTTGCGGAGATAGGAGCGTGGGTCGTAGGCCTTCTTGTCCCCGACCTCTCCGTCCACCTTGAGGACGCCCGCGTAGTTGACCATGACATGGTCGACGATGGGTCGGGTGTAGGCGTACTGGCAATCGGTGTCGATGTTCATCTTGACCACGCCGTAGCCGATCGTCTCATGGATCTCCTCGACACTGGTCCCGCTCCCCCCGTGGAAGACGAGGTAATGACGGGCGCCACGCCCGAATCGCTTCTCGACCTCTTCCTGGCCGTCACGGAGGATCTTCGGGTCGAGACGCACCGCACCGGGTTTGTAGACGCCGTGGACGTTGCCAAACACCGCGGCCAGCAGATACAGCCCGCGGTCGAAGGTGCCCAGCGTCTCCGAGACCCGGGCCATGTCGTCGGGGGAGGTGTAGAGCTTGGATCGGTCGACGTCGGTGTTGTCGGTGGCGTCCTCGACCCCGCCAACGATCCCGATCTCCAGCTCGAGGATGATGTCGAGCTCCGAGCATGCGCCGAGCAGCTCGGTGGCGAGCGCCAGATTCTCGGCCATGGGAAGGTTCGAGGCGTCGAGCATGTGACTCTGGAAGAGGGGCATCTCCCCACGCTCCCGCCTCCGCCGGCTCACCTCGAGCAGGGGCCTGATGAAGCCGTCGACCCGGTCTGCCGGGCAGTGGTCGGTGTGGAGGGCGATGTTGACCGGATAACGAGGGGCCACCACGTTGGCGTACTCCGCCAGCGCCTCTGCCCCGAGGGCCATGTCCTTGTTCGATTGGCCGGAGGCGAACTCACCGCCGCCGAAGGAGACCTGGAGGATGCCGTCGGAGCTCGCCGCGGAGAACCCCTCGAGGGCGGCCAGGATGGTGCTCGACGAGGTGACATTGATCGCCGGGAAGGCAAAGCTCTCTTCTCTCGCCCGGCGGAGCATCGCCCGATAGGTCTCCGGGGTGGCGATGGGCACCTCAAACTCCTCTCTGGCTGTCCTCGGAGAAGGTAGTCCGTCCGGTTTCTCGACTCGCCGTCAGAAAACACGGTCAATAGCTTTTGCCAGGCGATGTCTGAGCCCGTCGTCCGGTCGAGGAAGACGCGCAACCCGGTCCTGCGTGGGATCTACTTCGTCCTCGGGTTGATCTGTCTCGCACTCATCCCCCTCAGCGTCCTGCCGGGCATCCCAACCTTCGACCTCATCCTTCTCGCCGCCTTCTTCTTCTCGATGTCGTCGGAGAGGATGTACAACTGGATGCTCAACCACCCCTACTTCGGCAAGGTCATCCGTGGCTATCGCGAGCACGGCTTGACGATGCGTAGCAAGTGGGTCGCCGCCGTGGGTATCACCCTCTCCCTCGCCGTCTCCGGGATCTTTCTCACCGACAGCAGCGTCATCCGAGTGATATTGCTGCTGGTCGGCGTCTTCGCCCTCTGGTTCGTCTTCACCCGTCCCACCCGGGACCCGGCCACCGTCTGAGGTACCCTCGCCGGCCCGTGAGACTGGTGATCGCCCGTTGCAGTGTCGACTACACGGGTCGGCTCACGGCCCATCTCCCCGAGGCCATCCGTCTCATCATGGTCAAGGCCGACGGGACCCTCGCCATCCATTCCGATGGGAACGCCTCGAAACCCCTCAACTGGATGGTGGCCCCGAACCAGATCGAGACCGACGAGGGTCGCTGGGTGGTCAGCAATGGCAAGGGCGAGATGCTGACGATCCACCTGAACGAGGTCTTCGAGGACGTCACCCACGTCCTCGGCGACGACCCGGGTCTGCAAAAGGACGGGGTCGAGACACATCTCCAGGAGCTCCTCGCCGCCAGACCATGGGTGCTCGAGGAGGGTCTCGTGCTCCTGAGACGCGAGTACCCCACCGACATCGGTCCCATCGATCTCCTCTGCGCCGATGGGGACGGGAACACCGTCGCCGTCGAGGTGAAGAGACGGGGTGAGATCGACGGTGTCACCCAGATCGCCCGCTATCTGGAGCGTCTTGGAAACGACCCACGTCTGGTCCCGGTGCGGGGCATCCTCGCCGCGCAGAGCATCACCCCCCAGGCGAGAGTCATGGCGGAGGCCGCCGGGATCGTGGCCATCGAGGTCGACTATGACGGTCTGAGAGAGGCGGAGAGGGCCGACCTCCGTCTCTTCGACTGATGTTCGAGATCGTTCTCTACACACCGGAGATACCACCCAACACCGGCAGCACGATGCGGCTGGCCGCGGTGACCGGGTGCCGTCTCCATCTCATCGAGCCCCTCGGGTTCGAGATGGAGGACGCCCGGCTCCGTCGGGCGGGGATGGACTACCGCGACCGTGCGGTGGTCACCGTCCACCCCGACCTCGAGAGCTGGTTGGAGGGGCGGCCGCCCCGTGTCCATGCCTTCACGGTCGATGGCGAGATCTTGTACGACGACATCGCCTATCAGCAGGGTGACGCCCTCTTGTTCGGGCCGGAGTCGGTGGGGTTGCCGAACGTGGTCAAGAACGCCGAGTGGGTCACCGGAAGGGCGCGGCTCCCCATGGTCGCCGGGGTCAGATCGATCAATCTCGCCAACGCCGTGGCCATCGTGGTCTACGAAGCCTGGCGTCAGCATGCCTTCCGGGGCTCGGCCTAGCCGAGCAGTCTGAAGGCGATCGCCTCGGCGAGGGTGGCCCGTTCCAGGTCAGCCACGTCCTGGCTCTCGTTGGGGGCGTGGATGGCAGAAGTCGGGTCGCCGCACCCCACGACCAGGATCGGTGCCTCGGGGTAGAGATCGGCGAAGGTGGCGATGAAGGGGATCGAGCCCCCGGCGCCCATCTCGACGGCATCCGTCCCGTACGCCTCGGCGAAGGCCTCCTTCCAGACCTTGACCGCGAGGCTGTCGGTTTCGAGGGTCGTGGCCTCGCCCATCTCCTCATGGAAGAACTCGAGACTGGCCCCCCAAGGGACGTTGGCGAGGAGATGGCTCTTCAACGCCTCCAGCGCCTTCGCCGCGTCCTGGCCCGGTGGTATCCGCAGGCTCACCTTGGCCCTGGCGACCGGCACCAGCTGGTTGATCGCCTCCGCAACGGGCGGTGCGTCGATGGCGAGGACCGAGATCGCCGGGCGTGACCAGAGACGAGAGGGGAGCGAACCGGATCCGATCAGCTCCAGCCCATCGACGGCGCCGGTGAGGGCCCGGGCCATCTCCTCGGGAACTGTCATGGCGTTGGTGAGCTCTTCGTCGACGAGACCGGGCACGGCGACTGTGCCGTCGTCGTTGTGGAGGCTGGCCAGGAGCCGGGAGAGTGTCATCAGCGCATCGGGGACCACACCGCCGTATTGACCTGAATGGACCGCCGAGGCCAGCGTCCGCAGCTCGAGTTTGACCGCCACCACCCCACGCAGCGAGGTGAGCAGGCCGGGGACGCCCACCTGCCAGTTGCCCCCATCACCGATCACGATCACGTCGGGGTGGAGCAGGTCGGCGTACCTGTCCAGGATGACGGGGAGCCCGACAGAGCCGGCCTCCTCCTCACCCTCGAAGAAGAGCTGGACACCCAACGGCAGGTCGTCGCCGTGGGCTGCCACCGCACCAAGATGCATGACGATCCCCGACTTGTCGTCGGAGGCCCCCCGGCCGTAGATCCGGCCATCCTTCTCGAAGGGCTCGAAGGGCCCGGTCTCCCACTCGTTCGCGGGCCCCGCGGGCTGGACGTCGTAATGCGCATACAGGAGCAGGGTCGGTGCCCCCACCGGGGCGGGTCTCTCGGCGAACACCGCGGGATGGCCGATCTCGCTCTCGAGAAGCTGGGCGTTGGAGAAGCCGGCGTCGGCGACGACGTCCCGGATCCTCGCCGCGGTCTCGCGCACCTTTGCGGGGTCATGACCGTGGGCGCTCACCGACTCCATGCGCACCAGGTCGAACAGCAGGTCCTTGAGACGTGGCATGTCGGCGGCCACCGCCGCCCTCAGGTCGTCGTGCATGCCACGGAGGCTACCCGGGGGAGGGGCCGGCCCCTCCGGCACTTCGTGCCACCTCCCCTGTCGGCCTGCGGCCTTACCCCCTCCGGCCCTGCGGGCCACCTCCCCTGTCGGCCTGCGGCCTTACCCCCTCCGGCCCTGCGGGCCACCT
>JAKEHF010000162.1 GCA_022615295.1 Actinomycetota bacterium
TCGATCGACGTCATCTCGGGCGGCCGGGTGGAGATGGGGATCGGCGCCGGCTGGTACGAGCACGAGCACCGGGGGTACGGGTATCCGTTCCTCCCTCCTGGTCAGCGTCTCGGCATGCTCCGTGAGGGGGTCGAGATCATGAAGGCTCTTTGGACCGAGGACGTGGTCGACTACAGCGGCCGTCACTACACCCTGGAGGGGGCCATCAGCCGGCCCAAGCCGGTGCAGGAGCCGCACATCCCGTTGTGGATCGCCGGCGGCGGTGAGAAGGTGACCCTCCGCATAGCGGCGAGACACGGCGCCTACTCCAACTTCGGACTCGAGTTGGGGAACTTCATCCGCAAGTCAGAGCTGCTCAAGGGTCACTGTGAGGACTTGGGGAGGGACTTCGATGGAATCGTGCGCAGCGCCAACTTCAACATCCTCTGCGGCGACACCGAGGCCGAGGTGTCAGACAAGATCGCATGGCTGACCGACCACCTGAACAAGTACGTCCCCGAGGAGCGGACCACGCGATTCGTCGACACCTACCGGCCGTTCTCGGGTACCCCTGAGCAGGTGATCGACATCCTGCGGACCTGGGAGAAGCAGGGTATGACCTACGCCATCGTCAACTTCGCCGACGCCGCCTATGACAGCTCGAGTCTGGAGCTCTTCGCCGCAGAGGTGATGCCGGCCCTCCGATGACCGACAGGCTCGACCTGCGGACCCTGAATCGGACCACGCTGCGACGCCACTCCCTGCTCTCCCGTTCGGACGGCTCGACCGCGGAGACAGTGACACGGCTGATGGGTCTCCAGGGCCAGAACCCCGACGACCCTTACTACGCCCTGTGGTCCCGTCTCGCGGAATTCGACCCCGACGGGCTGGGCGGCATGGTGGAGCGGGGTGAGATGGTGAGGGGTCAGCTGATGCGGGGCACCATCCACCTGGTCACCAGGAAGCAGTATCGGAGGTGGCGCCCGGTGTATGAGCCGTTGTGCGCCCGGATCCTCTCAGGGACACGGTTTGGCAAGGAAACCGGCCTCATCGACCCGCGACCACCTGCTGACACTGGCGACAGAGCTCCTCGCGGAGAGTCCCCTGACCCGGGCCGAGTTGGGCGCCCTGCTCGCTCCGATGTTCCCCGACATCCCCCGGGACTCACTCGCCCAGACCGCCACCTATCTGATGCCCGTGGTCCAGGAACCGCCACGTGGGTCTGGGGCCGAACCGGACCGGCGAGATGGGCCCTCCTCGAACCGGGGCCACTCGACGACACGGCCGCCGAGGACATAGTCGTCGGTTATCTCGGCGTCTTTGGACCGACCTCGGTGTCCGACATCCGTGTCTGGTCGGGGCTCACCGGTCTGAGGACGGTGGTCGACCGTCTCCGCCACCGGCTCCGCGTCTACCAAGGCCCCAACGGTGGTGAGCTACTCGATCTCGCCGAGGGAGAGATCGCCGACCCCGATATCCCGGCGCCGCCACGTCTCCTCCCCGAGTACGACAACGTGCTCCTCGGGTACCAGGACCGCACCCGTTTCATGGCCCCCGCCGGGGCTCAGCCCGTGGGGTGGGCGGGAAGTCTCCTGATCGACGGGGTGTTCGCCGGCCATTGGCGACTCTCCCGGGGTGTCCTCGAGGTCACCATCGGCTCGAAGGTCAACAACGGCCAACGAGGGGAGGTGGTCGAAGAGGCAGAGCGTCTGGCCTCCTGGGTCACGCCCACACACGGGCAGGTCCGTGTCGTCGTCACGGGTTGAGGTCGATCGGCTCAGCCAGCACGGGCACTCTCACCACGTTGGCCGGCTCACCGTCCTCGGCGCTGTACCAGAACACCTCGACCACGGTGTCCTCGGTGAGGAGCGGGGTGTCGAAGGAGTGGGCGTAGTCACCCCAGGTACCGGTCCCGCTGGTCGCCATCACCGCCTCCTCATAAAGGGTCTCGCCGGTCTCGGGGTCGCTGATGCGGACCGTGAGTCCCGCCTCGAAGACATTCGCCCGCCCCTCGATCTGGGGAAGCCCGTCACCGCCGAAGTTGAGGGGCTGGGTGACCAGGATCAGGTTGAGCTCGTCGAGGAACGTGTCCCGACCCACCGGGTCGACGAGGGAGAGACCCTCTGTGCCATAGGCCTCGACGGGCTGGTCGTCGACTATGAACTTGACCAAGGCCTCCTCCCGCCCATAAGTGACCGTATAGATGATCTGGTTGAGCATGGTGATGTCGGCTTCCAGCCCACCGGCCCCTTCGAGGAACCTGTCGTTCATGTACATGGTGATCACACCCGAGGCGTCCACCCCGCCGTCGACACCATCCACACCAGCCGGGATCACAGTGGCCAGCCCCTCGGGGAGGTTTGCTCCGAGATCGGCGAGTCTGGTCAGGACCAGGGCCGGGTCCTCGATCCCGCGGAGGAGACCGGTCTCGTCGACTAAGGCGACGTTGACCGCCACCAGGGCTGGATCCCCGGTGAACGAGTTCTCCGGGTCGGCGACCAGATAGACCACGCCCTGGAAGCTGGTGACCACCGGAAGGGTGGTCTGCGGTGGGCCCATCGTGGTCGGAGTGGGAGCAGTTGTCACCGCAGGCTCCTCCCCGCCACCCTGGAACAGGATGAGGGGCAGGACCAGGGCGATGATCGCGGCCGCGGCGACGGCGAGGATCACCGCTGGGCTCCGTCTCGGTTGGACGGGCTGTCGGGTCATCTCGATCTCCTCCGGGAAGGGTGGCGGCTCCGGTGTCATGGCCACCACGCGGGACATCAGGTCTTTGATCTTCTGTTCGCTCGTCATGACAGCCACACTCCAAGTCGTTTCCTGGCCCGGGCCAGGTGACGTTTCACCGTGCCCGTCGACACACCCATCCGGGCCGCCACGTCCACGGGGGGGCGGTCGGCCCAATAGGTGAGATAGACCA
>JAKEHF010000163.1 GCA_022615295.1 Actinomycetota bacterium
GGGTCACGGTCAAGGCAACCGAGGTGGGAATCGTCGGCGGCTGAGCCGGGACTACCGGTTGACCATGTGGAGCGCCAGTGGCCCCAGCTTGTGCTCGAGGAAGAGACGGATCGGGCCCTCGACACCGGTCTGATCGAGAGCCTTGCCCATGCATCTCAGCCACTCCTCTGCCTGGGGGGCACCGATGGGGAAGGGGAGATGACGTCTCCTCAACTGGGGGTGGCCGCGTTTGGCAACGTAGAGGGGAGGACCCCCGAGCCATCCGGTGAGATACTCGTACAGCTTCTCCCGGGAGCCCTTGGTGCTCACCGGGAGCATCGCCCGCAGCTCGGGCGACTCGGTCTCGATGACGTCGTAGAAGGTCTCCACCAGCGTCCGCACCGCGCTCTCACCCCCGATGGCCAGATAGGGGGTCTCCTCGTCGCCCCATGGGTTTTTCATCGGATCGATCACGGTACCCGCTCACTCAGGCTGCGATCATCTCCCGTCTGTTCACCTCACAGGTCCCGGTGTACCCGCAGTCACACCGGAAACGCAGGGTCCATCCCCTCGGCGTTGAGTCGATGGCAATGAGGTTCTCGGCGAAGAGCAGGACCCGTGAGCCATGGATTGGGCAGTAAGGAGCGAACATCTCGTCCTCCTCGTAATGAGTGATTCTCCCTTTGCTTGTTACAGGATAGTCAGCCAATACGTAAGGGATCAAGCGAATATTGCTTGTTACAGGTAGGTGTTATCCTGCCGGACTCGACAGCATGTCGGATTATCGTGCGGTCGGGTAGGAGACACATGACGAACATCATCGAAGCACGCGGTCTGGTCAAGCACTACGGGGAGGTCAAGGCGCTCGACGGTCTCGACGTCTCCGTACCCGAAGGGACCATCCTCGGTCTTCTCGGCCCCAATGGGGCGGGGAAGACGACTGCGGTGTCCATCCTCACCACCTTGACCAGCGCCGACGCCGGCTCGGCCACCGTGGCCGGGGCCGACGTGTTCTCATCACCGGGCGAGGTGCGCAAGCGCATCGGCTTGTCGGGCCAGTACGCCGCTGTCGACGAGCATCTCACCGGATTCGAGAACCTGGACATGATCGGACGGCTGTACCGGCTGGGGAAGGTCACCTCGCGGCAGCGAGCCCGTGAGCTCCTCGACAGATTCGACCTCGCCGACGCAGCCGATCGCCCGGTGAAGACCTACTCCGGGGGCATGAGGAGACGTCTTGACCTGGCGGGAGCCCTGGTGGCAGAGACCCCGGTCCTCTTCCTCGACGAGCCGACCAGCGGACTCGACCCGAGAAGCCGTATCGAGTTGTGGGCCATCATCGGAGAGCTGGTCGCCCGGGGGACCACCCTCCTTCTCACCACCCAGTATCTCGAGGAGGCTGACCGTCTCGCCGACGACATCCTCGTCATCGACCATGGCAAGGCTATCGCCCATGGCACGGCCAACAGACTCAAGGACATGGTGGGCGGGGAGAGGATCGAGGTCACCGTCGGGGACCACGATCTGTCCAACGCTCGCTCGGTGATGTCCACGTTCTCACTCGGAGAGATGCAGGTCGACGAGAGGAATCGTCATCTGGTTGTGCCGGTCAGCGGTGGGGCCGCCGCCCTGACTCAGGCCCTGCGCTCACTCGACGGGGCCGGGGTCGAGGTGCGTGACGTCATGTTGCGCCGCCCCACTCTCGACGACGTGTTTCTAACCCTGACGGGTCACGCCGCGGAGGAGGAAGAGAGCGTGGAGGAGCTGGTATGAGCCGGATAGCCGCAGCGCTGGGCGATGGCGCAGTGATCGCCAAGAGGAATCTCATCAAGATCAAGAGGGTGCCCGATATCCTGATCTTCGTCCTGATCTCTCCGATCATGTTCGTGCTGCTCTTCGCCTATGTCTTCGGCGGGTCGATCGACATTCCGGGGGGCTCCTACCGGGAGTTCCTCATCGCCGGGATCTTCGCCCAGACGGTGGTCTTCGGCGCCACGTTCACCGGCGTCGGTCTCGCCGATGACATGCAGAAGGGCATCATCAACCGGTTCCGATCACTTCCCATGTCCCGGGCCGCGGTCGTCGTGGGAAGGACGGCCAGCGACGTCGTATACAACGTGCTGTCGCTGATCATCATGGCCCTCTCCGGGCTGGTCGTCGGGTGGAGGATCCACAACGGGTTCGCATCGGCGCTCGCCGCATTCGGTCTCCTTCTCCTCTTCGCCTACGCCATCTCCTGGATCATGGCTTTTGTGGGTCTCATCGTTCCCAGTGTCGAGGTGATCAACAACGCCGGATTCATGGTGATCTTCCCGCTCACCTTCGTCGCCAACACCTTCGTCCCGAGTCAGAACCTCCCCACGCCGCTCAGGGTCTTTGCCGAGTGGAACCCGGTGTCGGCGGTGACCCAAGCGGCGCGTGAGGGGTTCGGGAACCTCCCGGTGGGGACGCCGGAGCCGACGGGTTGGGCCCTGGAGAGTCCGGTGCTCTACACGTTGATCTGGACCCTCGTCATCATCGCGATCTTCGCCCCGTTGTCGGTGCGCAGATACCGGACGATGGCCCACCGTCGCTGACCCCTATCTGGACGTCAGCCCAGTGACCTGATCCTCGCCGTCAGATAGTCCTGCTCGGCGCGGTTCTCGGTCAGACGCAGGGCAGTGTCGAATGCCTCGGTGGCCTCGGTGCGCCGGCCGAGACGGGCGAGGAGGTCGCCGCGGGCGGCATGGAACAGGTGATAACCCCTGAGGTCCAGAAGGTCCAAGGCGGCGAGGGCGCTCTCGGGGCCCTCCAGCTCGCCTACGGCGATGGCACGGTTCAGGGCGACGACCGGGGAGCGGTCGATCTGGGCGAGCTGGTCATAGAGGGCGACGATCTGGCTCCAGTCGGTGTCCGTGGCGCTCGGGGCGTCAGTGTGGACCGCGGCGACGGCGGCCTGGATCTGGTAGGGGCCGGGAGCCCCTCGGCGGAGACAGCGTCGCACCAGATCATGACCCTCGGCTATGAGCCCCTGGTCCCACAGGGTGCGGTCCTGGTCGCCGAGGCGGACGAGACGACCATGCTCGTCGGTACGCGCCGGTCTTCGAGCCTGGGTCAACAGGACCAGGGCGAGCAGACCGAGCACCTCGGGCTCGTCGGGCATCAGGGTGGCGAGGATCCGGGCGAGACGAATCCCCTCAGAGGCGAGGTCATCCCTGACCAAGTCGACGCCGGTGGTGGCCAGGAAACCCTCGTTGAACACCAAATAGACAACTCGGAGCACCGGGCGGAGCCGTTCCGGCATCTCGGAGGCACCGGGAACCCTGTAGGGGATGTTCGCCGCCTTGATCTTGCGTTTCGCCCTCACCAGACGTTGCGCCATGGTCGTCTCCTTGGTTAGGAACGCCTTGGCGATTTCGGTGGTGGTCAGCCCGCCGATGAGACGCAGGGTGAGAGCCACCTGGGCTTCGGGGGACAGCGCGGGATGACAACATGTGAAGACGAGCCGGAGCCGGTCGTCCCCTATCTCATGCCACACCAAGTCCTCCTCCTCGTGGAGACGCACCGCTTCGAGTTGGCGCTGGGTTCGCAACGCCTCGCGACGCATCCGGTCGATAGCTCGGTTGCGTGCGGTGGTGACGATCCATCCGGCCGGGCTCGGCGGTGGCCCTTGTGTGGGCCACCGCTTCAGTGCCTCGAGAAACGCCTCCTGGACGGCTTCCTCGGCCAGGTCGATGTCGCCAAAGCGACGAACGAGGATGGCGATCGCCCGCCCATGCTCCTCACGGAAGACGGCCTCGACGCCCGCCGGATCCACCTGTCGGTCAGACCTCGGGCTCGTCTTGGAAGGGGCGGACCTCCACCGGTGCACGGCAGGCGACAGTGGCCTCGGCGGCCCAGGCCAGGGCACCGTCGAGGTCGGCGGCATCGATGATCCAGAAGCCGCCTATCTGCTCCTTGGCCTCGGGGAAGGGGCCGTCGGTGATCAGGGTCTCCCCGTCGACCTGACGCACCACGGTGGCCGTGTCCGGGGTGTGCAGACCGCCGCCGAACACCCAGACCCCCCCAGCCTTCATCTTCTCGTTGAGCGTGTCGACGTCGCGATATATCTCGGCGATCACATCCGGATCCGGATACGGCTCACCCTCGACGTAGTACACCGACATGAGGTACTGGGTCATGACGTTCCTTTCTCGGGCCGGCAACCTACCGGCCGCGCACCATTGATACGAATGGGACGGCCCGCAATCGACAGCCGCAGGAGGAAAGACGATCTAAGCCAACCTGACCGCGCCGGTCTCGTCGAGACTCCAGCCTGGGTTGTGGGCCACCTCCCAGGGGTGCCCGTCGGGATCGATGAACACCCCGGAGTATCCGCCCCAATCGGTGGCCGCCGGCTCCCTGCCGATTCTGGCGCCGGCGGCGCGGGCCTGGGCGATGACATCGTCGACTTCGGCGGGAGACCCGACGTTGTGAGCCAGGGTGATCCCGCCCCAGCCACCTCTGTCGGTCACTGCGCTGTCTGCGGCGAGCTTGCCCCGATCCCAGAGACCCACGATCGCCCCGCCCGCCTGGAAGAACACCACCTCGTCGTCGATGACCACACCGGGGCTCCAGCCCAGGGCCCGGTAGAACTCGGTGGCTCGACCGAGGTTGACGACGCCCAAGGTGACGAGTGAGATGCGTTGCTCCATGCCTCGATTCTGCCAGGGGATCACGAGGCCCGGGCGCGCACCCGCTCCACCACCGCCACCAGACCCGCCGCCGAGGTGCCACTCAACACCCAGGCGAGGCCTGGGGGCGGACCGCGGCGATCACGCGGGTGGGGATGCTCACGTGGGTCGGCGTGCCGCCAACCAGGAGGTCGGCGCAGGACAGGTGTCGGCCGTCTCGCCGTCACAGCACTCGCTCTGGTTCAAGCCGTACATCGGGCAGACGTTGCTGAGACAGGATGCGTGCCCATGGAGAAAAGCCAGGGGCCGTCGACACCAGGAGCAGAACACCACCGGAAGGCTATTGGCTTCCTCGGGTCCCTCCCGGTAACCGTCCCGAGACGGCCGAAGTACGATCGATGGCATGGGTGTCACCCACGAGGTGTTCAACCAACCGCCGCCGCTCCACGACTACGACCTCGCCGGCGCCGACCCGGTCCTCGCCAAGGCCGTCGTGCGGGAGGGGGCCGCCTGGGCCGGGCCCCAGATCGAGGCCTTCGGACGGAGGGTCGCCTCCGAGGAGGTAATCACCTGGGGCGCTCAGGCCAACCAACACCTGCCCCGTCTCCAGACCCACGACCGTTATGGCAGACGCGTCGATCAGGTGGAGTTTCATCCCGCCTGGCATCAACTCCTCGACCTGGCGGTGAGCGCCGGGCTTCACAGCCTGCCCTGGGAGACGGCGCCCGGTGAGGGTGGCTTCCCGGCGAGAGCGGCGCTGACGTTTCTCGCCGGTCAGATCGAGGCGGGTCACATGTGCCCGATCTCCATGGCCTTCGCCGCCGTTCCCACGCTCCGCCTCCAGCCGGAGGTTGCCGCAGAGTGGGAGAGCCTCCAGCTGAGCCGTGTCTACGACCCGTCCTTCCGACCGGCAACGGAGAAGGAGGGGGTCCTTCTCGGGATGGGCATGACGGAGAAGCAGGGAGGCTCCGATGTCCGTGCCAACACCACCACAGCCCAACCCATGGCCGGCGGCGGACCGGGCGCCGAGTATCTGGTCACGGGTCACAAGTGGTTCATGTCGGCGCCGATGTCGGACGCCTTCCTCGTGCTCGCCAAGACGTCGTCGGGTCTGTCCTGTTTCCTGATGCCTCGGTTCACCCCGGATGGGAGTGTGAATGCGATCCGCCTCCAACGTCTCAAGGACAAGCTAGGGAACCGGTCCAATGCCTCCTCGGAGGCCGAGTTCGAAGGGGCGTGGGCCCGGATGATCGGCGAGGAGGGGAGAGGGGTGGCAACCATCATCGAGATGGTGGCCGGCACCCGTCTCGACTGCATCATCGGGGCCGCCTCTCACATGAGACAGGCGGTCACCCAGGCGATCCATCATGTCCGTCATCGCAAGGCCTTCGGCTCGCTGCTCATCGAGAAGCCGCTGATGCGAAACGTTGTCGCCGATCTCGAGGTGGAGGCCGAAGCAGCTGTGCTTCTGATGATGCGGGTGGCCGGCGCCTTCGATCGGGCACCGGTCGACGAGCGCGAGGCCCTGGTGAGACGGGTCCTCACCCCGGTGGCCAAGTATTGGGTGACCAAGCGTTGCAGCGAGGTGGTGAGGGAGGCACTCGAATGTCTCGGCGGCTCCGGCTACGTCGAGGAGTCGATCATGCCCCGTCTCTACCGGGAGTCGCCACTCAACGCGATCTGGGAGGGCTCGGGGAACGTGATCGCTCTCGACCTGATCCGGGTGTTGGCCCGTGAGCCGGGAGCGGTGGAGGCGCTCCGAGCGGAGTTGGAGGAGTCGAAGGGCCACGACCGGCGTCTCGACCGGGCGATCGGTCGGGCGTTTGCCGACTTCAGCATGGGTGACGCCGAGTACCGGGCGCGGAGCCTCGCCGAGTCGTTGGCCCTGGCGACGGCGGGGAGCATGCTGGCGAGATACGCCGCGCCCGAGGTCTTCGGGGCCTACGCGGCCAGCCGGCTCGGTGGGGAATGGGGCAGTCTGTACGGAACACTGCCGGTTGGCGTGGACATCGAGTCGATCATCGAACCGGCGGTGCCGGTGTGACATGGCGACCATAAGACGTCTCACTGACTCCGCCGTCCTCGTGACGACGGACCACCACGTCACGCTGTTCGACCCCGGGTTTCACACCTTCACCAGCGGCGAGCTCGACCTCACCGAGATCGGAGACGTGACCAGGGTCTTGATCACCCACGAGCACGGTGACCATGCCAGTCCCGACTTCATCAACTGGCTCATCGGCCGTCGCTCGGACCTGGTTGTCTACTCCAACCCCAGGGTGGCCGAGGTCCTGGAGTCTGCCGGAGTCCAGGTCTCGACCGAGGTCCCGGCCGACGTCATCGTCGAGGACGTGCTCCACGAGAGGATCGCATCGGGGGCTACGCCACCGAACCGCGCTTTCACCATCGACGGTCTGTTCACCCACCCCGGCGACAGCCGCCAACCGACGACGACCGCGCCCGTTCTCGCCCTGCCCTTGATCGCTCCCTGGGACTCGGCTACGGGGGCCGTCGAGTTCGCCAGACGTCTCCGCCCCCGTCAGGTGATCCCGGTCCACGACTTCTATCTCAGCAAGGCCGGTCGCGACTGGGTCGCCAACATGGTCAAGGGGGTGCTCGCCGGTCACGGGATCGAATTGGTGCCGCTGGACTGGGGTGAGGGTTACACCGTTTGAGGACACCGCCGATGTCTAACGTGGCCCACCGATGAGTGATCACGTGGAGCAGCTCCTCGACCGCCTCCTCGAGGAGCATCCCCCGGCGACCACCCCGCATGAGGTGTTCTGGGGCGCCCAGTACGACCTGGGTCTGGCCTGGGTGTGGCACCCCGACGGCTTTGGTGGCCTCGGTCTGCCTCGGAGAGTCCAGGGCCTGATCGACCGTCGTCTCCTCGATGGCGGTGCCAGCGTCGAGAACCGGCACATCAACCTGCTCGGAATCGGGATGGGGGCCGGGGTCCTCGCCGCCCATGGCTCGGATGCCCAGCGTCGCCGCTGGCTGAGACCCATGTTCACCACGGAGGAGATGTGGTGTCAGATGTTCAGTGAGCCTGGGGCAGGCTCGGACCTGGCGGGTCTGGCCACCCAGGCGGTGCGCGACGGCGACGAATGGGTGGTCAATGGCCAAAAGGTGTGGACCACTCTGGCTCACGTCGCCAAGTGGGGGATGCTGGTCGCCAGGACCGACCCCGACGCAGTCAAGCACGAGGGTCTCACCTACTTCATCGTCGACATGGAGTCACCCGGGGTCGACGTCCGCCCCCTCTATCAGATCACGGGCGAGGCCGAGTTCAACGAGGTGTTCTTCACTGATGTCAGATTGCCCGACTCCAACCGGATCGACGCCGTGGGCGCCGGCTGGCGGGTGTCGCTCACGACGCTGATGAACGAGCGGGTGGCCATCGGGGGCAACGCGGTGCCCCGAGGATCGGGACGGATCGCGCAGGCTATCGAGGTGTGGGGACGCTCCGGTCTCGAGGACCCTGTCCTCCGTGACGAGCTGCTCCGTCTCTGGGCCGACGTCGAGGCGTTCCGGCTGACCTCGATCCGCGCCAACGAGATGACAGCCGCGGGGACTCCGGGGCCCGAGGGATCCACCGGAAAGTGGGCCTGGGCGACCCACAACAAGGCGATCGCCTCGTTCATCCTCGACGTCATGGGGCTCGAGGGCACGCTCTATCCGGACGGATACAGCATGAGCCGCCCTCCCGCCTTCGAGGGGCGTAGCCCGCAACACGGCTTCCTGCGGACACGGGCCAACTCGATCGAAGGGGGCACCTCCGAGATCATGCTCAACATCCTCGGTGAGAGGGTGCTCGGTCTCCCCGGCGAGCCCAGAGTGGACAAGGACCTTCCCTGGAAGGAGGTGCCACGTGGCTGAGACGGTCGGGTTCACCCCCACCGAGGAGATGACCCTGATCAGATCGACCGCCAGGCAGTTCCTCGGGGACCGTCTGAGCATTGGCGTCGTCAGAGAGCAGATGATGTCGGGTGAGGGCTTCGACCGATCTCTCTGGAAGGAGATGGCCGAGCTGGGGTGGACCGGGCTCATGATCCCCGAGGAGCACGGCGGCGCCGGGTACGGACTGGCCGAGCTCTCGGTGATCCTCGATGAGATGGGCCGCAACCTCACTCCGGGGCCCTTCCTCGCCAGCGCGGTGCTCGCCACCATGGCCGTCATGGAGATAGGAAGCGACGAGCAGCGGGCCGAACTTCTCCCAGCTCTGGCGTCGGGTGACCGGCTCGCCAGCCTCGCCCTCTACGAGGGACCCCGCGACTGGGGTCTGGACGGCATCGCCACGACGGCCCGTCCCTCAGGGGGCGGTTGGGTGATAGAAGGGGTGAAGCGTCATGTCCTCGATGGCCACATGGCAGACACCCTCCTCGTCCTGGCACGTGTCGGCGACGACCTCGGTTTGTTCGCCGTCGACTCCGATGCGGTGGAGGTCGAACAGGTGCCGGTGCTCGACCTCACCCGCCGACAGGCCACCGTGCGGCTCAACGGTGTGCACGTGCCGGCCGAGCGTGCCCTAGGGGAGCGTCCTGTCGGGCAGGGTCTGCGTCGTGTCCTGGCCATGGGCTCCGCTGCGTTGGCGGTCGAGCAGGTGGGCGGCGCCCAACGCTGTCTGGAACTGTCGATCGAATACGCCAAGACCCGCTACCAGTTCGGGCGTCCCATCGGCTCGTTCCAGGCCGTGAAGCACCGGTGCGCCGAGATGCTGGTGAGGGTGGAGCAGGCCAGGTCGACCACGCAACATGCCGTCCGGGTCACCGACGACCCGGAGGAGCTGGCCATCGCCTCTCCCCTGGCCGCTTCGGTGGCCTCCGAGGCGTATGTCTGGGTTGCCGGGGAGACCATCCAGGTCCACGGGGGCATCGGCTTCACCTGGGAGCACGACGCCCATCTCTATCTGAAGCGGGCGAAGACCTCGTCCCTGCTCCTCGGCGATCCCCGTTTTCAGCGGGACCTGCTGGGACGTGCGCTCGGGCTCTGAGACCGGCTGCACTCCGAGCAGAGACCAGTGACCAGCAGGTCGACCTGTTCCACGATGAACCCGTGGTCGTTGGTGAGATGACCGACCACCCTCTCCACGAGGTCACCATGATGATGCTCCACTTTGCCGCAGGACCGGCATCGCATGTGGAACTGCTCGTCGGCGTGGGCGAGCTCCCAGTGTGACGGGCCACCGGTATCGAGACTGCTCTCCCGAACCAGGCCGAGCTCGGCGAACAGTGACAGGGACCGATAGACCGAGGAGAGATTGACGGTGGGGTCGGTGTCCCGGACCACCTGGGCGATCTCCTCCGCGGTGAGATGAGGCGTGCCGGCGACCACTGACCAGACGGCGAGACGGGGACCAGTCACACGATGTCCCGCCCCACCCAGCGAATCGCGCAGCCACTCGGTGGTCATCGCCGCATCTTATGGCTGGCGAGGTCGATCCTCCGCTTTATTGCGAGCTTCTCGCAATTGAGATACGATCGCAACAGACGGGAGGACGTCATCCACGCACCGGACGGGTTCCTCAACACGGGCACCGCAGTGGCCACGGCGGCGATCAGCGCGGGGACGCTGGGAGTGACCCTGCGTCAACTGCGAGACGTCGTGGCCGGCAGGACCATCCCTCTCGCCGGGGTCACTGCGGCCTTCGTGTTCGCGGCCCAAATGTTCAACTTCCCCGTCGCCGCCGGGACCACCGGTCATCTCATCGGGGCGGCCTTGGCCGCCATCCTCCTCGGACCTCATCTCGGGGCGATCGTGGTGGCGGTGGTGGTCATGGTCCAGGCGGTCTTCTTCGCCGACGGTGGCCTGACCGCCCTCGGATACAACATCCTCAACATGGCGATCGTCCCGGCCTATGGCGGTTACACCGTATTCGCCCTGATGAGACGGGTCTTCGGGTCGGGGAAGGGTTCGGTGATCGCGGCCACTGTGGTTGCCTCCTGGCTATCGGTGGTCCTCTCCGCATCGGCGTTCGCGATCGAGTGGCTGTTCGGCGCGACCGCCCCGGTGACGTTCCCACAGGTGTTCGCGGCCATGGTCGGGGTCCACATGCTCATCGGGGTAGGCGAGGCGGTGATCTCGTCGGTGGCGGTCGGCGCGGTCGTCTCCACACGACCCGACATCGTCCATGGGGTCTCCGAAGTCGATCGCCATATGCCGGAGGCGGGAGGACGTGTGACCACCCGGGCCGTCCTCGTGTGTGGGCTCCTAGCCGCCCTCTTTCTGGCCGCCATCGTCAGCCAGTTCGCATTGGGCGACCCCGACGGTTTGGAGAGCGTCGCCGAGACGGAGGGCTTCATCGACAGCGCTTCGCAGCACGCCTTCGCCGACTGGGCCTTCGCCGACTACGCCACCCGGGGGGTCGCCAACGAGGCCGTGAGCTTGGCCGTCGCCGGGATCTTCGGCGTGCTCATCACCCTCCTCGTCACATGGGGCATCGTGCTCGCCGTCAGGGACAAACCCATCCGACCCACGAGCACCTGAGCCATGGGCGCCGGTCACGCCCATGTGCTCTATGTCCATGAGCACAGCCCGGTCCATCGTCTAGTTCCGCAGACAAAGATCGTGGGGACGGTCGTGTTCGTCGTCGCGGTGGCCATCACGCCGCGCCAGGCGATCCTGGCATTCGCCGTCCATGCGATCCTGCTGGGTTCGACGGTCGCCTTGTCGCGGATTCCGTTCCGCTTCTTCCTCACACGCCTCGTCGCCCTCTTCCCGTTCATCCTCTTCGCCCTCTTTCTCCCCATCATTGGTGGCGGGGATCGGGTCGTGGTTCTCGGCTTCGAGCTGTCGGTGGAGGGTCTCTGGGCGGCCTGGGGGATCGTCGCCAAGGCTCTCCTCGGTGGCGGGGCAAGCATCGTCCTCGTAGCCACCACCGAGGTGCCGGAGATCCTGAGAGGGCTGACCCGTCTCCGAGTCCCCGCCGTCCTGGTCGCGATAGCCGGCTTCATGGTCCGCTATACGGAGCTCATCGTCGAAGAGCTGGGACGGATGCGCAAGGCGATGACGGCGCGGGGTCACGACCCTCGATGGCTCTGGCAAACCCGGCCCATTGCCGCCGGGGCGGGTGCCCTCTTCATCCGGTCCTACGAGAGGGGAGAGAGGGTCCACGGAGCCATGCTGGCCCGTGGCTTCGATGGGCGGTTGCCCGAGATGGGGCTTGTACGTGGTGACGGAGCGGCATGGGCGGCCGCACTCGTCATCCCGGTCATCGCCCTTGCCTCGGCCGTGGCATCCCTGGTGTACCGATGAGCCAGCCAGCGCTCCTGGTGGAAGGTCTCGAGTTCCACTATCCGGACGGCCGTCA
>JAKEHF010000164.1 GCA_022615295.1 Actinomycetota bacterium
AGATGAGGGAGATGACACGTGAAGAAGGCGCTGCTCTTCGTGGCCACGTTCACACTGGTTCTCACTACCGGGGTCGCCGTGGCCTTCATGACCACTCCCGGTGGGGCCGAGGATGAGCCACAGGCGATAGAGAAGCCGACGACTACGTCGTCGGCCGTCGAGGACATAGAACACGAGACCGAACCCCTCGCCGAACCCGACCAGGTGGTCGAGACGGAGGACAAGCCCGACCAGGTGGTCGAGACGGAGGACAAGCCCGACGAGGTGACCGAGACCGAGGAGAAGCCGGACACCGAGCCACCGGATCTCGAGATCCTGTTCCCCGAGGATGGCCAGCATTTCGAAGAGAAGACGATCGCCTACGAGGGAGTCACCGAGCCCGGGGCCCGGGTGTTCGCCGGCAACTACGAGGCGGACGTCGACGAGGAGGGTCACTGGAGGATCGTCCTCATCCTCTCCCCGGGTGGCAATCAGACCACGTTCAAGGCATATGACGCCGCGGGCAACGAGGCGACCGACACCGTGAAGGCGTTCTATGACGCTCCCGAGGAGCCGAAAGACGACGTCTCAGGTGAGTTCACGGCCAACCAGAAGTTCGGCTCCTGCTCGGAGACCCCGCCCTACGACGTGTGGTACGGCACCGGTGAGCCGGGGACGACGGTCTACATCGCCTCCGAGTACGGATCGGGGAGCACGGTCATAGGTGAGGGCGGCCATTGGGACCTGAAGGTGCACTTCTTCGAAATGCCCTGCAATCAGACCATCGAGGTGGTGCTCGAAACCGATGCCGGTCATCGCAAGGTCTACGACTTCACCACGGTCTGTGAGGGGGGTCATGACGAAGGTGGGGGTGAAGGAGAGGACAAGTAGCCACAGGGCCGGCGGGTCCCGGGTCGTCGTGACCCGGGACCCACTGTCTCATGTGGGCTCGATGTGGAGGAGGACCGAGTCGGGCCCGATCTCGAGGATGTCGATCTGGTTCGATCCGTCGATGAAGAGTCCGGGACGGACCATGGCCAGGAACGAGTACGCCCCATCTTCCTCGTAAGGCATGGTGATGGCCCCGATCACCCCGTTGACGCTCACAACGAGCAGCTCGTCTCCATGGGCCGGTCCATAGAGCGTCCCGGATAGACGGACCGGGATCATGTCGCCCGTGGTGTCGACGTTCTGATAGAGCTCCGTGGAGCGGAGGCGGACAGTCAGGTCGGAGTCTTCGAGTGTGCTGATCGTCACCCGCTCACCGACGATGTCAGGGCTGTCCGACGGCCGCAGCGACCAGGGGTCCCCGTCCGGGAAGAGGTCCTCGATCCGGGTGGCTACTTCGAACTTCTCCACACCGTCGACACCGAATGTGACCGTGCCGTCGGGCCCGACGGTGGTGGTCTCGGTCCGGGTGGGTAGCTGGCCGAGCAGGGAGGCACCGTCGACCTCCCATCCAAGGGTGGCGTCGATCACGTCTGCGATGGTGGGGGCGATGTCGATGGTCAGCGCCCTCCTGTCGTCGATGGTTCCTGCCTCCAGACCGGGCGCCTTGATGAACAGTGGTATGGCGGCGATCTCGCCGATCGTCGTCTCCGTGATCCGCCGCTGATGCTCGACACCGGGCTTGATGGCAATGCCGTGGTCGGCGACCACGACGACGATCGCTTCCTCGTAGAGGCCGGCGCCCTCGAGGGCGGTGATCACCTGGGTGAGGGCGTGATCGACATACCCCACCTGGAGGAGATGACGCTGCATCCCCTGAGCAACCAGGAACTCGTCGTCGATCCAGCCCCCCTGATAGCTGGCCGGATTGAGTTGGACGATGAGCGGGTACTCACGCCCATCCGGGAGGTATTGCCAGGGATGATGGGGAACCAGGGCATGGAGGAAGAAGAAGGGCGGCTGGTCCGCGTCGTAGCCGGCGATGTCCTCGACCAGGGCCGTCAGGTCTTCCCGGCGGTCGGTCTGGAGCCTCTCCTGGAACTCGGCGACGACGTCGAAGTCGTCGGGCACGTAGGTGAAGTCCCCCCAGGTCTGGTCGATGGGGGGCAGGGTCTCGACGAGGGGTCTGGGCAAGAGGACATGACCGGCCACCACCAGGACGTCGTCGGTGAGCGGGACCACGGAGCCCGGCTCCGTGGCGCAGAGACGGGCCGGACATAGCCCGGTGATCGTCTCATTGACCCTGAGCAGGTAGGCGGCTGACAGGGCGGTGAACAGGTTGTCGGGATAGTGGCCGGCGAAGGGGGTGAGGGACTGGTCCGGGACGATCCCCGTGATCATCGCCGGGATCGAGTGCTCCGTCTGCTGCTCTACGGTGATCGCATTCCGGTACCAGACACCGTCCTGGACGAGACGGGCGAACCCGGGATAGCGCTCGGCTCGCAGGTTCCCCTCGCCGTCCATGATCGAGGCCACGGGGAACTCGTCGAAGACGATCATCACGATCGGTTTGGGGTCGTCGACCACGACGGGTGAGCCCGCGGCCGCCCCTCGGTCGCGGACGAGATCCCCTGCCGGTGTCAGAAAGAAGAGCACCCCGAGCAAGACCAGCGGTGCGGCGAGGAGATAACGGCCGATGAAACGGACGGCCGCCCACCGTTGGAAGATCAGGACCACCGCGATCCCGCTGACCACAGCGAGCACCGCGGCTACCCACCAGGGCACCGGGAGACGGTTCAGATAGAGGTGGGCCAGGGTGGTGGAGGTCAGGAAGATGAGACCTGCTCCGAGCACCCGACCCGCTCGCCCCGGTAGCGCAGCCAGTGCCCCGATCACCGTGGGGACCATGACGAGAAGGGCCAAGGTGAGGAGGACGATCTCCAACCTGGTCGAGTTGCGGGCCAGGAAGAACTCGGCGTTCTCGGCGAGGAGTTGGAGGACCGGCCAGGTGATCCCGAGGACGGTGAGACCCGCGGCCATGGCGAATCGGTCGAGAGACGTGGGTGGTTCTCTGGGGGTGCTCATCCCGGGGTTACCGATGGTATCCGTGGCCTCGCCCTACACCCGGTCGCTCATTGGGTCGTCAAGCCCATATGCCACCACTCTCCGCGCGTGAATAATTCCCTGGGTCAGGCAGGTTTGGCTACCCCGACCCCTTGGCGACATACAACCCTCCGAGGGGGAGGACGACGGGTAAAGGGGCTCCCTACCCGGAGCGTGAGGGCGGTCTCGACCGAGACCGCCCTCACTCATTGTCAGCCGGTAGCGGTGTAGACGTGGACCCCGTCCTCGCCGATCACCATGATCCAAGGCGTGGAGGTGCCGGGACGGACACCGAGATGGGCCGGGCTTCCCGGGTCCGATGGGCTGAACGGGTCGACGATGGGCTCGACCTCACCCACCGCCCCGTCGGCCCCGATGCTGAGGAACCCACCGATGCCAAGCGTGTCGTCGCTTTGCGGCGCCCCATAGAACAGGATGTGGATGGAGCCGTCGACACCGGTCTCGACCTCGATAGCGACGAAGGCCGGCACCTCGGGGTCCTCGGAGAATCTCATCTGCAGCGTCCTGTTGACACCGGCGTCGGGGAGGTCGACGCGGACCTCGTTGCTCTCGTTGTCGACAGTCAGCATGAAGCGGCTCCCGTCACGGGCACCGAGCCATTCGACCTGCTCCAAACTCTGTTCGGCGACATCGAGCCGGTAGGGGAGACGGTCGGAAAAGGAGAGCCCGTAGAGGCTCTCCCCGTCGGTGAGAGCCCAGGCGACGTCGCTCTCCACCATGAAGGAGCTGGCCACCCCGTCGACCAGTCTGAGGATCGCCGAGCTGGCCTCCCCCCGGAAGCCGAACCCGGAGAGCGACCCGTCGTCGAGCACCTGGGGCATCTGGTACTGGAAGTAGATGCCATCCGTGAGCAGGTCCTCCGGCACCGGGACCGAGTCCAGGTAGGACCCGTCCTCGGCGAAGTGGGCGAGACGAAGGTTGGCCCCGTCGAAGAACCACCACGAGCCATCCGGGGCCTGGCTCCCGTATTCCGGTCCCAGCAACAGACCGCCGTCACCCCCGATGGAGGTGCCGAGATGCTCCGGGTCGTCACCGTAGGGGAAATGGGTCTCGGTCCAGCCGGGGCCCATCTCGGAGAACGGGGCCAGGAGCACCGTGACCATCTGGTCGACGGGTTGGGCCGCCTGTGTGGTGCCGGGGCCCGTCAGAGTCGTCGTGGTGCCGGGGATCGTCGTGGTGGTGGTCTCGGGGGTCGGTGGGGTGGTGGTCGTCGTCGAGGTGGTTGTGGCACCCGGGGAGCAGGAGACGGCCACGAGGGCGAGGAAAATTGTCAGGGCTCGGTTCACGGAGGAAGTATGGCGTTCTTCCTATGCCGGACCAGCCGATTCGGCCGGTCCGGCATGGTCGCGGGCCCGGTCGATCCCGCACGCCGATGGGTTGTCAGACCCTCAGGACATGCTCCCCATGACGGAACGGAACTCGTCCTCGGTGAGGGCCGCCAGGGTGGTGGTACTCACGTTTCCCTGGGCTCCGAGCGCCAACAGGGCCCGGGCCGCCGTCATGTTGTCCGGCGCCTCGACCACTCCGACTATGTCGTACTGACCCATCGTGAGGTAGAAGTCCTTCAACTGCACCCCGATCGCGCTGAGTTGCTCTCTTGCCGCATCAAGACGCGCCGGGCTCTCCCTGACGTTCTTGATGCCCTGGGACGTGTAGTTGCCCAGGATTATGTAGGTGGCCATCGGTCCTCCTTCTCGCGGCCAGACCGACGGAAGCTACTCAGTCGCGTTGATAGCGGGGGACGTCACGTGCGTGCTTCTCGGTGAACAGCTCGAGGACCTCGCCCGGCTCGGCATGACGGCCAAGTTGGTGCTTCGAGAACAGCAGCTCGCCGTCGACGGTGACGTCGAAGACCCCTTTGGAGCCCATGGTGAACGTAAAGGTCTCGATCACGTGCTGGTAGTTGGTGATGAGATCGTCGGCCGTGCGCACGGCACGGGCGGAATAGTCTCAGGGGACGCAGTACTTGATGTCGATCACGTGCATCGGAGCCTCTCGATTCCTGGAGGGTGCAGCTTAGGCCGGGTTTGACGTCCGTCAGGGGGTCGACAACGACTCGGCGAGTGCCAGGGCGCTGTCGAGATCCCCCCGAGTCTCGATGCGATGGGTCACTCCATTCTCGTGCCAGGCGAGGACGTTCCCGGCGAGCCTGGTGCTTTCTTCGATCGGTGGCTCCTCGTCCCAGTACGCGAGGTAGTGCTCGGCCCCCTCGATCCAGAACCCCGCCAGACCACGCACGGTCATCGTTTCCACCGTGCTGTCGTCCACGGTCTTGAAGTAACCGTCCGAACCGGAGACCTGGAACTGGCTGTAGAGAACTCCTATGTCCCCGTCACCTGCGGGAAGCGGCTCATCGGCGGCCCACACCATGTGTATCGCCCCGCCGGAGGGCATCACGTCGTGGTAGATGGTCGCCGGTGGGTCGTCCGGCACGAGCAGCGGGAAGCCGACCCTGCCCATCGCTTCCTGGAGGTTGACCATCTCACCGAGATCGAGCTCGTCGCCTATCTCGGCCGTGGTCTCCCCCCCACCGGACGGTGATGCCGGTGACACCGAGGAGGTTGGCCACGGCCTGACGTCCCCACGGGGTAGCGACGGCGAAGGTCACGACCACGATAAGAGCGACGACCGCCACCCGCAGCCAGACCTGTGGTCTCCGCCGGGGGACGGCGATCCGGGCCCTGACACGTTCGGTCACGTCACCCCTGGGCCAGTCGACGACCTCGGACACCGCCATCAGACGACGCTCCAGGTCAGTCATCGTGTCCCTCCATGCTCGCTCGCAACCGCTCGAGGCCACGTGAGCACCGCGACTTCACCGTCCCGTCGGGGACGCCGAGAACGGTTGCCGTCTCGCTCTCGGTCAGACCGAGCAGATAGCGACATACGATCACCATGCGGTATCTCTCCCCCAGCCGCCCTACGGCGTCGAGTAGCTCCTGAGCCTCGGCACGACCGATGGTGACCGTTTCGGGGGATGGGGCCGCATCCCCCGACAACGGCTCCGCAGCGACCCTCTCGGCGAGACGGAGTCGTCTTCCCCGGCTCCGCCTCCGGTTGGAGGCTTCGTTGCGAACGATGGCGAGGAGCCAGGGGCGAAACGGGGCCTCCGAGCGGAACCGGGACATGGCTCGATAGGCCTTGACGAACGCCTCCTGGGTGACGTCCTCGGCCTCGGCGTGATCTCCGACCAGGAGATAGGCCAGTCTGAGCGCGTCGTGTTGGTGTATCCGCACCAGCTCCTCAAATGCACCCTGATCACCCCTGCGGGCGTCGTTCAGGAGTCGTGTCTCGTCCAGTGGACGGCCCTCCACCGATGGTTCACGGACCACTACACCGGATGATCGTCCCCGGTTCCACAGAGGAGATGGAACTTCTCGGGTCCGAGTGGTGTAAGGACGTCGTTACCTAAGAAGGAGACACATGAGGAGGGCAATCACTGTCGTCGCAGGCATCCTCGTCGTTGGGATGTTGATGCCGGCGGCCCTAGCCGGCGGGTGGGCGATCACCACCTTCGACTCCGTGCCGGAGGAGTTTGAGGCGGGGGAGACCTACACGCTCACCTACACCATCCTCCAGCATGGCCGCACCCCGGTCGACGTAGACGACCCCTCGGTGACTTTCACCCCGACCGGGAAGGGTGAGCCGCTCGTCTTCGAGGCGAAGCACCTCGGTGAGACGGGGCGCTACACGGTGGAGGTGACCCTTCCCACCGCCGGGACTTGGGACTGGGAGGTGTCACAGGGATACTTCGAGTCCCAGGATCTGGGGACGTTGAACGTCGCAGACGCCGGGGTCGCCGCGCCGGCCGACATCGGGTTTGACCTCATGCAGTTGGTGCGCATCCTCCTCCCCTTGGCGGCCATAGCCGCGGCGATGTACACGTTCAGGGAGTTGAGGGTGGCGCGGCGTCAGGACGCCACGCCGGAGCCGGGATGAAGGTCGTGGTCGGGGCGGTCGTCACGACCGTCCTGACCATTGCCTCCGTGGCGGTGCTCCTCGTCGGCCCCGGGGAGGCCACGGGAGCGGAGACGCCGCGTTCGGATGGCCGTCTCCTCTTCCAGGCAACGGGTTGTGTGGCCTGTCACACACTCGGAGACATGTCGAGAGGGACAATCGGCCCGGACTTGAACGGACTTGCCGGCCGGGCGGCTTCACGTGTCCCCGGGCTAGACGGAGAGGCGTACGTGCGACAGTCGCTCCGCGCCCCGCAGGCATTCCTCGTCCCCGGATACGGCGATGCCATGCCTACATTCGATTTGACCGACGAGGAGTTAGACGCCCTGATCGAGTTCTTGATGTCGGGCTGAGTCAGACCCCTCGCTTGGCGAGCCGCGCCTCGGTGAGGGAGCGTCGCATCTGCACGGCGGCGAGCCCGCCCAGGAGCGAGAGGACGACGCCGACGGCGATGCTGGCGGCAAATCCCGACCTGACGGCCTCCGCGGCACCGGCGGGTGCCGGGGCATCGCCGTTGGAGATGAGGTCGCGGACCAGCTCCACGTCACCGAGAAGGATGGTCACCACCAGGAACAACACGGCGCCGCCGATCGCAGCGCCGAAGGTGAAACCCTGGTTGCGGGCAAAGAGATGGGCGGACACAACCCGTCCCATGCTGGCGGAGTCAGTGACGGCCCGGAGCAGCGTGAGGGCGGCGTTGGTTGCCAGCCCGACACCCACCCCGGTGATGAAGAACAAGGCGAAAGTGGCATACAGGCTCACCTCGAAGTTCACCAGGTACCACGTCAATGCCAGTGACGGGGTGCTGACCATGAACCCGAGGAGGATGATCCAGGACTCGGAGTGGCGGTCGGCCAGCCGGCTCGAGATGATGGCGCCGGTGGTCCAGCCCACGGTGAGCGGGAGCACCGACCAGGCCGTCATCCCCGGGGACTCACCCAGACCGGCACGGACGTACAGCGGGATGTATGAGCTCATGGCGAAGGCGCTCACCAGCATCAACCCGGTGGAGACCGCCAGCCCTCGGTAGGGCTGATGGACGATGTGCTCCAGTCGCACGACCGGTGAGCGGGTACTCCTGGCATGACGCACGTAGAGGACCAGCGTGAGGCCGGCCACCGCCAGCCAGACGAGCGATACCAGGCTCAAAGCGTCCACTGCCAGCAGGGTCGAGACCGTGAGCACCGCCAACAGCACCGCCCCGATGAGGTCGAAGCGCCCGGTCGACTGTCCGAAGGGACCGGGCAACACCTTCCACCCCGCGATGAGGGCGATGACACCCAGTGGCAGGTTCACGTAGAAGATCCACTCCCAGGAGAAGAAGGTGAGGATGAGGGCGGCGATGGCGGGGCCGGCCACGCCCATCACTCCCCAGACCGTTGCGTTCGCCGCATATGCCCGTCCCACCAGGTGCTGGGGATAGACGAGTGATATGGCGGAGGTCCCGGTGGAGAGAATCAGGCCCGCCCCAACACCCTGAAGGGCCCGAAAGGCGACCAGCGCCTCCATGCCCGGGGCGAAGGCGGAGGCGAATCCCATCGTGGTGAAGACGGTGACTGCGATCCTGAACATCCGGGAGACACCGACCGAGTCGATGAACGGGCCGGCGACGACCGTGGCCAGGCTCGATGTCAGGAGGAAGGCGGTGATCGCCCAGGGGAGGAGGGCGACGTTGCCCAGGTCGGCGGAGATGTCGGGGAGGGCGGCGGCGATGCCCAGGGCCTGGAAGGAGGCCAGCGCTGCCGTGGCGAAGACCGAGATCGAGGCGGGCAGCAGCTCACGCGAGAGGACGCTGGAGGGTGCTTGGATCACGCCGTGAATCTAAGGGCTGATGGACCCTGTGAGCGGCTCCATCGGATCCGCGCCTTCGGGTCGGTCAGTCGTCCCCGACGTGACGTGGGGGGAGACCGACCCGCTCGCTGAGCGCCTCCTCCCGATCTCTGACGATGCGGTGTGCGATCTGTCTCGCGGCGTGAGTCAGCCACATCGCAGTCTGTGAGCCCTCGGTGTATACCGCCTCACCGAAGGCATCGATCCGATCCTGCTCCAACAGCCGGTTCGCCTGCTCGAACTCGATCTGGGAGCCGGGGCGGTAGACGGCATAGGTCCGTCCCCCGTTGGCCCCGACCACCGAGAACACCGGGACGTCCGAAGGCCCGTCGGCGACGTAGACCATGTTGAGGAAGGGGACCCGTCTGTCCTCAGGAGCCATCTTCGAGTTGACGTCGATGGCCGGGTTGCGGTTGGAGCCCTTGTTGATCTCGAAGATGGCTCGCGTCTTCGTGGTGTTGTCGATGGTGTAGACCAGTTGGCGGATCTCCCGGTCTGGTGAGAAGAGGCGCTCCTGACGCTTGCGGTAGTCGGGCATGGCCACCAGTTCGGTGAACTCGCAGGCCCAAACATCGGCGAGATAGGGGGCGATCGCCGACCCCAGGATCATGGGGCGGAGCCCTGTGGAGACGAGGTAGTGCTCGACCCGGATCTGATGCTCGGCGAACCGAGGCTCAGACTCGATCGACTTGCGGAGCAACTCGAGGAAGTCGGGGATGCCCTGATAGAACTGGATCTCCCCGCCGAGCTCTCGGAGCAGATCGTTGCTGAGACCGGGCATGCGCCCCTCACGGACGTAGGTGAGGATGTGATGCAGATAGAGGGTGTCTCGGGCCACCCGATGGGCGCCGTGGTCGAGATAGAACTGCTCCAACCCGTCGACCTCGTCCCAGAAGGCTGTCTCGTCGATGTCGTAGTGACGGAACAGCGGCCCCTGCATGTTTCCCGGGATCAGGGTCTTGTCGAAGTCCCAGATCATGGCGATCACGTTCTGGGGGAAGAGTTGACGGCTGGTCATCGATATCTCGCGAAAAGTGAGGCTATCCGGTTGTGCTGCGATGGCAACAGGCCCGGGATCGGGGATCGAGACGATCAGCGATCTCGGTACAGCTTGGCTCGAGCCAGGTTGAACAGTCCCGTGGCCAGGAACGCGCTGCCCAAGACATAACCAACCGGGGACACCACGATGCCAAACAGCCACGGCCAGCCCAGATTCGTGTTGGACAGAGCAATGACCCCGAGCAGCCAGACACCCGCCATGAACTGGATAGGGGCCGCCTTCACCGATGGGCTGGTGACAATCGAGTTGACCGACCAAGGAGCGAGTGCGGCGAGCATCGGCACCACCGCTCGCGCTGTCTTTCAGGCCACCATCGACGCGGCGGTTTTCAACGGTTTCGTCGACGTCGATGCACTGCGGATCACCGTAGAGGGTGACTGTGTCGCCTGGTCGACCTATGGCGAAGGGCCAGCAGCCTGCCTGACCTATCACCGAGACGGCACGACCACACAGTCCTAGTAGGACCCATGAGCGGCTCAGTCTTGATTCTCTCCGTCAGCCCCTCGCAATAGACGACAACTGCCTCTAGACCAGGAATGCGGTAGAAATCCACTGTCATCACACCGGTCGGCAATATCCCCTTGGGAGCCGGAGAGTGGGCCTGGCCTTACGACTTTACGCTCACGCGCTCACCGAGCATCTCGAGGGCCGCGTTATGCGATGTGAGTGTTTAGGGGGTTAGGCTCCAGATCCAGAAGGCGGCGTCGAGGTCGCATCGCATGTACTCCATGGAAACCTCGGTGGAGGCGTCGCAGTCGGTGCCGTCAAACCCTCCTGCAATGATGACGCCATCCAGGCTCGTTACTGCGGTCATCCCTGCGGCCCCGGCCGACTCTTGGGGTTGGAACTGTTGATCACGGGGAGAGATCCGAGTCCACGGTCCGGAATCTTGCTTGTGCCAGACGGCTGCGATTAGTTCTCCGTGTTCATGTCGGGTGGTGCCGTCGCTTCCGACTGCCACCCAGCCCAAGTCGGTATGGCCGATGTCTTTGAGGTCGGCGATGCCGACGTTGCCGCGCTCCACCTCAACCCTCGACCAGGTCTGACCGAGATCCTTGGAGACCCACGCCCTTGAGTCCACGTGCTCGGCGTCGGATTCGCCGACGATGACAAGTGTTCCGTCGTCGCTAACCGCGATGGCGTTGAGGATCGATCCGAGGATGTCCTCCTCTCGGAGATCGATCGGCCGCCATAGGGCGCCGTCGATGGATGCCCAGAGTCTCGGCTCGGGTGTGATGTTGCCGACCCAGGAGAAACCCACGGCGAAGAGGTCGTCTTCGTAGCCGACGACATCGACCAGACCGTTCTCTGTAGCTTCGTCGATTCCGGATTGATCGAGCTCCGCTCTCGTCCAGGCATCACCGTCGATGGAGGTCCAGACCGCTGGGATCGACTCTCCCTCGCCGTACCACTCCATGCCTGCGGCGACCAGAGCCTGTCCGGTGTCCGTGACCGAATGGATGTCGACACCTCCGCCGGGATTGTTGAAGGGGATCAATGCTGTCCGTGTCCATGAGATTCCATCTGGTGAGGTCCAGATGGCACCGTCGGAGACTTGATGACCAACCGCCACGAAGACATCGCCGGCGTCGAACCACGCGACGTCCTCCATCTCGGCTTCAACGACGACTTGCTCGTTGCGGGACCATGACCTGCCGTCTGTTCAAACCCAGGAGACTGCTCTGGGTCCCTCACTTGAGCATTCGTAGCCGACGGCTACGACAGCGTAGGGGCCCGCTGCTACAGCCGCCACGAGTTGATCGCCAACCCCACCGAATACCGCTTCGTCGTGTGGTAGACGTCTCCAGCCGCTCTCGTCCAACACCGATGACCTGCGGGTGAGTGTCAAGGTCTCGACTACCAAATCGACGAAGCTCTGAGCTCCGGAGACCGTGACTTCGAGATCGTGGTGTGGTTCGCACCAGGAGGCGTATCCGGACTTTCTGATCGTCTCTCCACGATCCGGGTGCTCGATCGCCTCGGAACCGGGTACGCGTTCCCGAAGGCACTGTCCTACCCAGAGCTGAACCGAATCCTCGCTGTCGGGGTCGTGGAGAAAGGTCCCGAACACATCGATATCGAAGTCTGATAGGGCCAATCCCCGGGTCGATGCCTCTCCTCTCATCTGGTCTGCCAGCGACAGCAGGAAGTCGGTCCCGGGAGGGGCATCCCAGTCGACATGGACAAGAGTCACCCATTCCCCTATTTCTACGGTCATGAAGAACGGCCGGCCCTCTCGGTTTCCCACCCACAGCTTCACCCCGTCACCCAGATCAGAGTGAAACTCAGTATCCTCCACGGCTGCCGCCGCTGCGGGATCCACGTTCGGGGTCAGGTAGACGTTCGACTCTCCCAGCCCCGGAATCACAATGAAGTAGGAGAATCCGGCAAGTTCCAATCGCACCGGGCCAGCCACCTCAAGCTCAGAGCCGTCAAGCAAGTCGATCGTGGTAGTAATCAAGCCCCCGAGGACGGACGTAGGAGCGGCCGGCTCCCCGATTGAGACCGTGGGATCGCGGGAAATGGACGTCGATGTCTGCTTAGTAGTAACGATTTCAGACGTAGCCCCGGCAGTGCAGCCAACGAGAACCAGCGCTGCCACCAAAAGAGCCGACTCGAGGCGGTTCACATCAGTAGAGACGTCCGCAGCTCCCTCGAAGTTCGTGAACAGCCACGCCGTTTCCTCGTCTCGCTTCCACACCAGCACAGGATTCTTTGGCTGCTCTAGCGCAGATCAACGGTCCTGTAGCGATACCGCCCATGCATCTGAGACCGCACCTGGATGGGCACTTCGGCACCAGCATGTCGCCGGGTTTTTGGCCTTCGATGGTCGCGAACCTTTCTGACATTGTGAGCGTCTTTTGTGCGTGAGGATCACCGCTCCGGTTCTTAGCGCATTCCTGGTGATGGTTTCGGCCTGTGCAGGAAAAACGGCGACATCGACAACGCTGGACCAATCGGTGGCCAACCCATCCTCGGTAGCGACGACGACGTCGACCAGTCAGCCGCCGCCATCAACGATCGAGTCCTTGGCGACGACCTCGTTTCAGAGGTTCGAGGGAGCGACGCTGCAGCCGGTGGGCTCGCCGGTCATCCTGTCCGGCTATCTCGCAGACGAACATGTGCTGCTTCCCGACGGACGTTTGGTTCTATTCACCTTCGAGGAGAGCGACTGGAGACTCCTCGTCTTCGACCCGAACGCCAATCGCGTGGACCTTGAGACGCAGGCTCCCTTCACGGGCGGGGTCCGACCCCTCGGATACAGCCCCGCCCTCGAGCAGGTGGTGATGATCGGCTTCGCATCTGACGCCCCTTTCCTCTTCCTCTTCGATCCATCGACGGGTTCCTTCGCCGATGAGCCGGCATTTGGTGGTAGTGACATCGGTTGGGTGTACGAGGCGGCTCTCATCGACGAGGGCCGCAAGGTGGCCATCTACGAGACCTTCGGCTACGACGAGGCCAGGATCGGGGAGCCACCCACGGTCCGTGTGGGTGACTTCGTTACCGACACGTTGGGAGCACCTCTCGAGGTGACAGGGGTCGTGCATGGGCATGCCCAACTGGCACCTGATGCGATACGCAACCCCGACTGGCCTTATGGAGAAGTAGAGCCTGCCATCGTGTTCGATGAGGTCGGTGCCCGATTGTTCGTCGTCCATGCTGATGGGGCAGGTCTTACCACAGTCGATCTGCTGGCCGGGGCCATCACGGTCAAGGGCTTCGCCGAGCCGCCAACGTTCTGGACTCGGTTTATGTCCTGGCTGGTCCCACCAGCCCAGGCCAAGGGCAGTGAGCCGTCGGCGAGCCTTTCAGCGTGGCTCAGCAGCGACCGCTCTCAGCTATATGTGACGGGTGAGGCCGGCGACGCCTGGCGAGACGAGGAAAACAGACTCCACACCACCCACACTCCACTCGGGTTAATGGTCATCAACACGGAGACCCTCGAACTCGACAGGGTTCTCGAATTGCCGGTGAACTACGGGCTGTCCGCAAGCAGCGCCGTGGTGCTCACCGGATCCGGAGGGACACGAATCTGGTGCGACGAGGTCTGTAAGCCGGGCAACAATGAGCCGGACGTCGAAGGCGAATATGAGAGCTCAGGCTTGATCTTCGTCGACCCGACCACCCTGCAGATCAACCAGCATCTCTCACCCGGCCAAGGATTCCATCCCCGTGGAGCCGTCAACGATTGGCTGTTGGTCGAGACCTTCGACGACGAAGCTTGGGGGTACGAGACCATCAACCTGATCACGGGCGAAAGCGGCGGCAGAGCGGAGATCTCTGGGTCCGCCTACTTCATCATCACCGATAAGGGATTCTTCCTGGCCAGCCAATCCGGCTAGCGCGACTCGGTGCGGTCAAGCCCGGGTCTGCGGCGACCGGCACGAGGCCGAGCGGCGCATAGGAGTGCCGGCGTTGCTGGGCGCCCCGGGTCAACAGTCCTGTTACGAAACCGGCTCTTCGCCTACGGAGCCCTGAGATGGGGTGAGGCCGCTGCCTTGCGTCGGCGACGAGTCGACGTGCTGAGGGGCAATCTCGAGGTCGCTGAGAGCCTCGCAGAGGTTGGTGGCGATCTGCACTTCGGTCCCACCAAGAACTACCGAAACCGCGTCGTGACGCTTCCCAAGTTTCTCCGGGAGATGCTCAATCATCAGCTCGTCACATACACAGCACCCGAGCCAGAGGCCCTGCTGTTCACGGCGAGCAATTTCTCCCCGATGCGCAACTCGAACTTCAGCTCGAACCTCTGGCGACCGGCCGTTGAGGCGGCGGGACTGCCCGAGGGTCTCCGTGTGCATGACCTCCGCCACACCGCCGTAGCCATCCTGATCAGCCAGGGAGTACACCCCGAGGCGATCAAACGGTTCCTCGGCCACTCCTCGATCATGGTGACGATGGATATCTACGGCCACCTGTTCCCCTCCGAACAGGAGGCCTTGGCCAAGGCACTCGATGACTCCTTCGCTGAATCTCAGACGGACAAACGACGGACAAAGACGGATGAGACTGAAGCAACAGGCGAGGACGACTACCCGAAAGGCCAAGCGATACTTGACTTTTCCGAGGTGGGTCCCGTGGGACTCGAACCCCCGACCACCTGGTTCGAAGCCAGGTACTCTATCCAGCT
>JAKEHF010000026.1 GCA_022615295.1 Actinomycetota bacterium
TCGCAGACGTGATCCCGCTTCGGCTCGTCGGCATAGGCGAGGTGATAAGTCTCGGTGACATCTTCCTCGCCCTCGGACTCGGGGCCTTCCTCGAGCACGAGCTGCGCCGGCCGAGACGGTGGTTCAAGCGTGGGGCCCGGGCCCAGGCGGGCTCGGCGAACCGCCCAACCGACCTCTAGGCCCGACTGGGGGAGAGGAGGTGTCGGGCGCCGAGGATCCGGCGCAGCGAGGCCACCACCTCGGGGTCGTACTCGTATGCGGCGCCGGCATGCAGGGCTTCCAGCGCCTGAAGCGGTGTGCTGCCCCCCTGATGCAGCTTCCAGTCGTAGGCAGCGGCCACCTTGATGATCCGGGAGACAATGGAGATGGCCGGGTCTTCCTGCTCACCCGGCTTGCGGTAGGCCTCGTATTGATGACGGACGTCGTCGGCCACCCTCTCCATGAACGGTGACTCGGCGATGATCTCGGCGCTCCACCTGGCGATGTCGTCATCGGTGTAGCCCATCCTCAGGACCTGGGGCTCATTGAGGCTCACCCGGCCAATGTCGTGCATCAGAGCGGCGAACTCCACCTGCTCGACGATGGCGGGACCGACACCCATCTCCTTGGCGATCGCGGCGGCCAGGGCGGTGGTCCTGTCGGCGTGGCCATCGACACCCAGACCTGAGACCTCGGGTATGCGGGCCAGGGCGCGGATCGTCTGCTTGTAGGTCACCTTGGTCTGCTGGAAACGCCGGAAGGCGGAGTGTGCGAACGAGTAGGGGAGCAGGGCTATGGGGAGAGCCCACCAACCCAACGGAGCCCACAGCTCGCCGAAGAGGGCCCCGGTCAGGGCGAGACCGACGAAGACGTTGAGGTCTTGAAGCATCGCTCGTGCCAGATAGGACCTGGAGAGCTCCCGGGGCCCGAGGACCAGCATCGCCCTGACCATCACCTCCACGGCTAGCCAGGCGACGAGCGCGGCGATGAAGGGGGGAAGGTCGACCCAGTCTCCGGTCAGGGTCTGGAACGGGCCGACACGCATCGCCGAGTAGACGACGGTGTAGGTGACGTAACCGGCGAAACGCCGGATCATCACCGGGAGGAGCTCGGCGTGACCCTCCCCACGGGAGTAGCGCAGGGCCCAGACGGCGGCGAGACCGACTCCATAAGCGGCGAGCGTGCCGGCGAGGTCGACACCCTGGTTTCCGGAGAAGACGAAGGGGATGGCGGCGGCGCCAGCGAGCCCTGTGGTGAACCTGTTGTCGGCGTTGGAAGTGGCAACGCCCACCAGCGATCCCAGGACCAGGGCCGTAGCCGCCACGAGCAGCGTGAACGGGTCGGTCGCGGCCCGCGAGGCAAAATAGAGCCCGAAGCCCCCGACGGCGATCGGGTAGAGCCAGGAGAGCGCGGCCACCGCCCGGGGGTTCCAGTCAGCCACGGAGGGTCAGCTCCGGCTCTTCGGCGAGACGGCGGGCCATCTCCTCGTCGTTGACGTGAGGAGCGCCCCATCTCCTCCCCGACTTGGCCAGACCCCGCTCGAAGGCGTCGACCACGTCGGGATGGAACTGGGCCCCGGAGTGCTTTCTCAGCTCGGCCAGCGCGTACTGCTGGGAGAGCGCCATCCGGTAGGAGCGCGCCGACGTCATGGCGTCGAAAGCGTCGGCGACGGCCACGATGCACGCCTCGAGACTCGGTGTCGAGCCGTCGGTGTGGCCCCGGCCCCCGTATCCCCGGCCGTCGTAGTGGCTGTGATGACCCGAGGCGATGTCGACCATGGGCTGGAGGAAGTCGACCTCCGCGAGGATCTCCTCAACGAGGTGGGCGTGGGCCTTCATCTCGGCGTACTCGGCGTCGTCCAGCCGTCCCCGTTTCCTTATCAACTCGGTGGGAACCGCCAGCTTGCCCAGATCGTGGATGAGGGCCGCCCATTTGATCGTCTCCATCTGAGTGCCGGTGAACCTGAGCTCCTCCCCGATCATCTGGGCGAACTCGGCGACCCGCTCGGTGTGACCCCGGGTGTACATGTCCTTGGCCTCGAGCGTCTTGACGAAACCCCTGATCGCGGAGAGATGGGACTGCCTGAGCTGGGCGAAGGCATAGAGCGACATGTGCCCGATGCCGTAGACACCGACCATGAGGACGAGCACCGCCGGGGGCTCACCGGCGATGAGATAGGCGGCCCCGATCAGACCCCCGACCAGACCCATGGTCACCTGGCCGGTGAACAGGATGTGCATCTGGGACCAGGGCTGGAGGTTGTCGTCCCCGTAGACGGTCTTGACCGCCTTGCGCACCAGGAGGTTGTTCACCGTGGCGTAGGCCAGGGCGGCCAACGAGGAAGTCACCGCCACCCGGAGCAGGATCCCCCGGTCGATGACCGTGATCTGACCGAGATTGGCGTCGAGAAGGAGCCCGGCGGCGGCTCCGGAGAGCACCATCTGGCCAAAGTTGGCCATCGGTTGGAACCAATGTCGTTGCCTGAAGTCGGTGGGAACGTAAGCGCCAAGACCACATGTGAGGGCCATCCCGAAGACGGCGTCGGAGCCGGGTTGGATGGCGAAGATGACCCCGGCGGTCATCACCACCATGATCCCGGAGCTGTAGAAGAGACGGTCGTTGACCTCAACGGAGAACGACTCAAGGACAATGTAAAGGACGGCAAAGAGGATCCAAACTGACCACACCGGAGGATCGAAGACCAAGTAGGACAGGACTAGGACTCCGGTACCCGTCAGAAAATAAGGCACAGCGATCTTCAACCTGCGCTGCACCGCCGGTTCGAGCCGGCGATAACGCCGGCCCAATGGATTGAGCCTCAGCAACCTCATGGGACCCCGTGACATGTTGCCCGATGTGTGTGGGGAGCCGGCGTCATTCATCAGCCGATTCTTGCGTTCGCCGAACTCGCGGCGATCAAAGCAGCAAGGCTGGCAACAGCAGCGAGAATCCGGACCAGACGGACCTTCATAACTCTCGACACACTCACCTTCGTTTTGGAATTTCCGCCGGCATTGCGAGCCGGTGATGGGATTCCGCTCCGCTAGTTAGATGTGCGTTCGTTCATGTGGCCGATGGTGACGCCGGTCTCACCCGCTCCCGTCCCCTAGTCGGGTCCGGGAACCCTTCACATGTCAAATAAACAAGGCCCCTGACTTCGCCCGCCGGGTGATGCCAGGCAAGCAGTCAGAGACCGTTTGCCCCACTTCGGTAGCTTCCAGCAACACCCAATCTAGACCTCACCCGAGCCCCACTCAAGAGGGGGTCGGCCGTTTTGGCTCCCCACAACCGGGTTTCCGGGCGGTACGCTGACCATGCATGGACTACCACTCGCTCCAGGAGAAGATCAGCCGACTGGACGGTGTGGAGGCGGCCAGGGTGGTGGCGGCCGATGGCCACATCGACGAGATCCACGTCCTGGCTCGTCGTACCAAGGCCGCCAAGCAGCTTGTCCGTGACGTGCAGTCCCTGGCCCAGGCGTTGTACAGCATCAGCATCGACCGCCGCATCGTCTCGGTGGTCCAGCTCGCCGACGCCGATCTGGACGCCGGGAACCGGCCCGCCCTGGTCGATGTGTCCGAGGCGCTGGAGGGATCGAGGGCCGAGGTGACGGTCACCCTCCGCTGGCAGGACTCGCTTCTCATCGGCAAGGCCGCCGGAGCGGCGGCAGCGGTCAACCGGGCCCGGCTGGTCGCCGAGGCCACCCTCGGCGCCGTCCGCCAGGCGATAAACACCGATGCGGCGATGGCCATCACCTCCATGGACGTCCCCAGTCTGGGGAGCCGGCGCGTCGCCATCGCCCAGGTGGTCCTGGTCAACGAGGGAGCGGAGCGGATGCTCATCGGGTCGGCTTACTGCGACGATGACGAGACCCGGAGCGTGGTCCGGGCCGTGCTCGATGCCCTCAACCGGGTGCTCCCCGATCTCAAGGAAGCTTGACCACAGCCGCCGTCGTCACTCCCCATCACCTGTCGGCGGAGGCTGGGCAGACGGTCTTGAGGGCAGGTGGCAACGCCGTCGACGCCGCCATCGCCATCGTCACCACTCAGGGTGTGGTGGCGCCCGAGACCTGTGGTCTCGGTGGTGACCTCTTCGCCCTGATCCACAGTCCCGGATGGGAGCGTCCCCGGGCTCTCAACGCCTCGGGTCGGGCGGGGTCGAAAGCCGATCCGGCGCGGCTGCGGGAGGAGGGAAATCACGAGATACCGCTCGACGACCAGGCGGTGGTGACGATCCCCGGCTGCGTGGACGGGTTGCTCAGCCTCCACAGCGCATTGGGTACTCGCCACCTCGGGGAGTTGCTGGCGCCGGCCATCTCCCACGCCCGGGGGGGATTCCCGGTCTCCGACGAGCAGGCTCAAGCCTTCACCGCCCATCTGGCCAGATATCGGGACAACCCGGCGGTGTCCGGGTTCTATCCGGGAGGAGCCCCGGTGACACCGGGGGCCGTCGTGCGACGACCAGAGCTGGCGACGACCCTCGAAGAGCTGGCCGCCACCGGTGATCGCGACGTCTTCTACGGAGGACGCCCCGGTGAGGACATCGTCGCCGCGGTGGGTGGGCTGATCACCCAGGACGACCTCCATCTGAGCCAGGCGGAATGGGTGGAGCCGATCGGGGTCGAAGTCTTCGGTCACACCGCCTGGACCATGCCCCCCAACACCCAGGGTTATCTCGGCCCGGGCTCATTGAGGGTGTTCGAGCTGCTCCAACCGCCGGACGACCCGGCCGACCCCCTCTGGTGGCATCTCCTCATCGAGTCCTACCGTGCACTGGCCTGGGAGCGAGACGACCTGGTCTCGGACCCCTCCACCCTCTCCCTCCCCGCTGCGATGCTGCTCGAGGAGCGTCGTCTGGCCCGAGCCGCGGCCACCATCGGCGAAAGCGCCGGTATCTGGCCACGATCGCTTGGCAAGGTCACGGGAACCGCCTACATGTGTGTCTGCGACTCGGAGGGCATGGGGGTCTCGGTCATCCAGTCCAACTATCGAGGGACCGGCTCCCGATTCGGGGCGGCCCGATCCGGCTTCCTCCTCCACGACCGTGGCTCGGGGTTCAACCTCTTCCCCGGCCATCCCAACGAGCTGGGGCCGGGGAAGAGACCGCTCCACACCCTCTCCCCCACCCTGTGGACACGCCACGACCGAGCCACGTGGCTGATCGGGACCAGGGGAGGCGCGATACAGCCCCAGTTGGTCGCCCAGATGGCGGCGAGGGTGATCCGGGCCGGCATCGACCCTGCAGCCGCCCAAACCGCCCCCCGCTGGGCAATGGCCGAGTTTGGGTCGGGCACCTCCTCGACGCTCGCGTTGGAGCCCGGCGTGCCGGACGAGGTCCTGGCCGACTTGGGTCGCCGCGGTCACGAGATGACTGTCCTCGGGCAGCCACAGCCGGGGTGGGGGCCGGTGTCGGTGATCGGTCTCGAGGGGGAGCTCCCTCAGGCTGCGGCCGACCCTCGTGTGGCCACCACGTCTGCGCTGGTCATTGATCTCTCTTGAGCTCGGAGATCACCTGGCCAAGGACGTCGGGGTCGGTGTCGAGGATCGAGCCCAGGGTGTAGAACCCGACCCGGTCGATCCGGTCGCCATACCTGTCTTTGATCGCCTTCCCCAACTCGTCCACCGGCGCAGCGACACCCACCTGATGGACGATGTCGTCGGTGACCACCTCCGCCATCTCGGCCCACTCCCCACGTCGTGACATGGCGTGCAGCCTCTCTCCGATGTCCCAACCGCTGGCCTCGAGCACCGGGCGATAGGAGGGTGTGGAGGCATAGAAGGCGATCTGCTGTCTCACCGGGCCCATGCTCTGGGCGATCTCGGCGTCGTTGCGTCCGGTCATCACGAAAACCGTGGTCACCATCTCCACCGATCCCGCGGGGCGCCCCACCGCCGCCTTGGAGATGTTGGGCAGCACCACCTTGTCCAGATAGGCGATGGTGTGGAGGGGATGGACATGGAACCCATCGCAGATCTCGCCGGCGAGCGCGCTGAGGACGGGGCCGACACCGGCTATGTAGACCGGGACCCGGGGCACCGGCAACGGGCCCGGGTCGAAGAACGGCGTCATCAACGAGAATTCATAGAACTCGCCCTCGTAACGGAGTGGTGTGGAGTTCTGCCAGCAGTCCCAGATCGCCCGAAGGGCCATGATGTAGTCACGGAGACGGGCCGCGGGGCGGTCCCACGTGCTGCTGAACCGACGGGTGATGTGGGCCTTGACCTGGGTCCCCAGACCGAGCATGAACCGCCCCTTGGTCAGTCTGGCTAGATCCCAGGTGGTGTAGGCGAGGACCATGGGGGAGCGGGGAAAAGCCACGGTGATCGCCGTCCCCAGCTCGAGCTCGGGCTCCGCCATACCCGCCACGACCAAGGGCAGGAACGGGTCGTACTGGGTCTCGGCCGTGAAGAACCCGTCGTAGCCGGCCGCCTTGGCCTCCCGGGCCGCCGTGGCGGCGTGTTCGGGCGGGATGTTGGCGTAGTAGTAGTCGACCTTCATGGGTTGGGCAGGGTACGGGGACCGACGCAGACGGTACCCTTTGGCATCGTGAACCGGATCCTCAAGGTGATTGGTGTCGTCGGGGGCATCGCCGCTGTCATCTGGGCGATGCGTGACCGTTTCATATCCGTGGCCACCTCACGCGAGCCCGAGCCACCGGCCTTCAGGACCCCCACTCCGTCCTCGCCCCCCGTGGAGACGATCGAGGGCATCGGACCCGTCTTTGCCAAGCGTCTCAGCGAAGCAGGGATCGACAACCTGGGGCGGCTCGCCGGAGCCTCCCCAGACCTGGTAGCCGAGGCCGCCGGTGTCAGCGGAGCAAGGGCCAGGGCTTGGATAGAGCAAGCCCGTGCCTGGGGTGGGTGAGAGCCCCTACCTCTGCAACCCCGAGGACCTTGCTCGGCTCATAGGTCGCCGATGCGGGGTGAACGACGACTGGGAGTTTCACGAACCCAGGGTTGTGACCCACCGTGGGGGTGGGTGGCAACCCAGGGTTGCGGGTGTTTCTCTGGCAATCACTCGGTCACGGGCTAGGGTGAGCAGCGCGGAGCGGACAGGGGCTGAAGGAGTGAAACCTCCACATGCCCGAGAGACGTCGCGTCCGAGCCATCACCGCCGGGCTTGTCATTGCCCTGCTGGTGGCGGTCTTCTCGGTGGAGTACACCGTCAAGAGCGGAGACACCCTGGGGCGAATCGCCCGTGACCACGGGGTCTCCCTCTCCGAGCTCATCTCGGCAAACGACATCATCGACCCCGACCTGATCAGACCCGGCCAAGTCCTGGTGATCCCCGGTGAGGACGGAGAGGCCGATGTGGTGCACGTCGTGACCAGCGGTGAGACGCTCACCCGGATCGCCTCCAAGTACGGGACCACGGTGTCGGCGCTGGTGACCGCCAATGACCTGTCCAACCCGAACCTGATCCGGATAGGCCAGAAGCTGGTGGTGCCCGCCGGCAGCGGCTCGGGTCAGAGCGGCCAGGACCCCAACGTGCGTAGTGGCCGTTATCACGTCGTGCGGGCCGGAGAGAGCCTGGCCTCCATTGCTGCCCAATACCCTGGGGTCACCGCCGACCAGCTCGCCGCCGCCAACGGGATCGTCGCAGGCGTCATCTACAGCGGGACCCGTCTTTTCCTCGATGGCCCCACCTTCATCGGCAAGGGCACCGGTGGAGAGGTCAGCTATGTGGTCGAGAGGGGTGATCGTCTTGGTGACATCGCCCACGACCATGGGGTCTCCGTCTCGGCGATCATCGACGTCAACGACATCGCCAACCCCAACCTCATCCGCTCCGGTCAGACGCTGCGGATCCCCACCGGGTCACTCTGGGTCTGCCCGGTGGCCGGGGCTACCTTCTTCAACGACTGGGGCTTTCCCCGAACCGGCGGACGTTTCCACGAGGGCAACGACCTCTATGCCACACGGGGCACCCCGGTGCGGGCCCCGGTCTCGGGGACGGTTGAGTTCAAGACCGGTTCGATAGGCGGAAGACAGTTCAACCTCCAAGGCTCGGACGGGATCATGTATCTGGGGAGCCATCTTGACAGCTTTGGCAAGAGCGGCCAGGTGTTGGCGGGCGAGGTCGTCGGCTTTGTGGGCAACTCGGGGAACGCGGACGGGATCCGGCCCCACCTCCACTTCGGGATGTATCACAAGGGTGGTGTGATCAATCCCTACCCGACTCTCATCCAGAACGGCTGCTAGGGACGCTCCAGGTCGAACTTGGGGACGGTGCGCACGAAGCTGGGACCGGCGAGACGGCCGACCGCACGGAGCACATCGGTGTTCACCCGGGTCCCGTCGAGGACGTCCGGTCGAACATGGACAACCAGCACCTCCCCAAAAACGACACGGTTGGCGCCTCCGATGTCGACCACCCTGGTCACCCGACATTCGAGGTTGGCGGGGGATTCGACGACCAATGGGGCACGGACCGTGAGACCCGTGGCCGACGTGAGACCCACCACTTCGAACTCGTCGACATCGGCGTCATAGCCGACCGAGGTGTTGTTCATCGCCTCGACCACGTCCTCCGAAACGATGTTCACGGTGAACTCGCCGGCCTCCTCAGCGAGCACCACCGAGTCCTTGGGACGGTCGAGATGCCTCCCTCCGGAGAAGATGACAGTTGGCGGGTCCACTGCCACGAGGTTGAAGAACGAGAACGGGGCGAGGTTGTAGGTTCCGTTTTGACGGACTGTCCCGATCCAACCGATGGGCCGGGGGACCACTAGTCCGGAGAGCAGCTTGTAGCCGTCGTACTCCCCCTCCTCATTGAGACGAAAGACGAGCTTGGGGAGGCTCACGCGACTACACGCCGCAGATCGTCGAGTCTTATGGCGCCAGCCTCCAGAATCCGGCGGTGGAAATCCTTTCGGTCGTACCCGGGACGCCGCGATGCCTCCTCCCTGATGTCGAGGATCACCCTCTCCCCCACCTTGTACGAGATCGCCTGGGCCACCCAACCCAGATAGCGTCTCACCTCGGAATCCGCCATGTCCCGTGGCTGGAGCCCGATCTGCTCCATGTAGTCGACCGCTTGGGGATAACCCCAGGTCTCGCCGCCATGGAGGGGGGCGTCCTCGGGTATGACGAGCTCGAGCTGGCAGCCGATGTCGACCACCACCCGGAGTGCCCGGAACAACTGGCTGGCGAGCAGACCCAGCCGATACTCGGGCCGCTCGAAGAACCCGAGCTCGTCCATGAGCCGCTCCGCATAGAGGGCCCATCCCTCGCCTGACCCCGAATACCAGATGAGGAGACGTTGCGCCCGAGAGAGCTGGTCTCGAAGGAAGACGGCCGTCCCCGACTGGAGATGATGCCCCGGGAACCCCTCGTGGTAGGCGGTGGAGACCTCCTGCCAATAGGGGAGACGCTCCCTCTCCCCCGGGGCATACCAGATGGATCCGGGGCGCGTACCGTCCTCGGACGGGCCGATGTACCAGGCGCCCAGGGGTCCACCCGGTGGGGCGATGTTGACTGTGACGGTCTTGAGGGGCTCGAGAACGTCGAAGTGGGCACCGTCGAGCTGGGAGATCGCCTGCTGCTGGATGTCCGAGATGAAGTCCACGAACTCCTCCCGCGTCGCCGCGGACCGGGTGGGATCGGTCTCTAGGAGCTCGATGACCTCGTCCAGCGTCAGCTCGGGGTCTACTTCGGAGGAGGTCGTTGCCATCTCCGACCTGATCCTGTGGACCTCTGACCAACCCCATTGATAGGTCTCGTATGGATCGATCTCGGTGCCGAGGAACTCCCGGGCACCGATCAGATACATGTCGAGGCCGACAGCATCCTTGTCCCGGGCCTTGGGGAGATAGTTGGACCGCAACCATGCGGCGAAGCTGGCGCAGGCACCCTTCGCGGTCTCGACCGCTTCTCTCACCCGCTCGGCGTCGGCTCCACCGGCGGCGGCTTCGACCGGCAGCAGGTCGAATCTGGAGGCCTCCGAGGCGGCGGCCTCCGCCTGGTCGATCACCGACAGAACCTGTCGCTTCGCCACCACCTCGGCCGCGCCGAGACCCACCGACAAGGACTCCATGTAGCCGTCGAGCATCCAGGGAAAGGCGGCGAGACGGGCCACGACCGCGTCCCAACCCTGGGCGTCGTCCCGGGGCATGACGTCGAGGATGTCACACATGTGCCGGAATGGGGCGGAGGTGTGGTTGAGGTCCCACGACCACTTCCTGTGCTCCGCCTCCACGAGGCGGTCGTCGAGCCAGCCGGTGAGGACCCGAGCGGCCAGGGCTTGGTGGGGCTCGGGATCGGCAAGCCCCGGCGCCAACTCGGTCTTGGTGGCCCGCACGAGGTCGATCCTCGCCTGGTGGCCCTGCGGGGAGTAGTCGGTGGGGAGATGGTCGCGACCCGCGACCCCGGCCATGGTGGCGTATATGGGGTCCAGGTCGGCCAGGGCGTCGGTGAACCGGTCGGAGATCTCAAAGGGCGTGCTCATCGGTCTGAGGCTAAACCGGGATCCAGACCGATAGCCTCCTGTCGGTGGACGACCTGATCCCGGTGCGAGCAGACGAGGCTTTCGATATCGAAGCAGTGACGGGCTGGCTGTCCGGCAACGCCCTTCTGTCGTCGAGAACGCCCATGGTCAGTCAGTTCGGCGGGGGAAAGGCAAACCTCACCTATCTGCTCAGCTTCGATGACGGGTCGGAGCTCGTGCTGCGACGTCCCCCGTTGGGCCCGGTGGCCGAGGGCTCCCATGACATGTCACGGGAATACCGGGTCCTCTCCAGACTGTGGAAGGTGTTCGAGAAGGCGCCTCGGGCCCTCGCCCTGTGCGAGGACCCGTCTGTGATCGGCGGGCCGTTCCTGGTCATGGAGCGTCGTCAGGGGGTAGTGGTGCGGGGTGTGATCCCCGATAGGTTCGGAGGGGGTCTCGACCAAACGGTCAACCGACAGCTCTCCACAGTGGTCGTGGACACCCTCGTCGAGCTCCACGCCGTCGACCCCGCCACCTGCGATCTCGACGATCTGGGTCATCCCGACGGCTATCTGCTCCGTCAGGTGGAGGGGTGGAGGAGACGTTGGGACGACGCCAAGCATCAGGACGACCCGGTAGCCGATGAGGTCGGGGGTTGGCTCGCCGAGCATCTGCCGGTGTCCCCGACACCGACGCTCATCCACAACGACTGGCGTCTTGACAACATGGCTGTCTCACCGGACGACCCGGGGGCGTGCGCGGCCGTCTATGACTGGGACATGGCCACCCGTGGCGACCCCCTGACCGATCTGGGGACGCTGATGGGCTCTTGGTTCGATCCCGGAGAGATGACGGGGTCGCTGGGGATGATGCCGACGACGGTGCCCGGCTGGATCAACCGTGACGAGGCGGTGGCCCGTTACGGTCGGTTGTCGGGTCGTGACCTGTCGGCCTTGGACTGGTACATGGTGTTCGGTGCTTGGAAGCTCGGCGTCATCCTCCAGCAGATCTATATCAGATGGCTTCGGGGGCAAACCCGCGACGAACGCTTCCAGGGCATGGGGGACGACGCCAGACGGCTCTTCCGTCTCGCCGCCGACCGCCGCCCCTAGGGCGACCACTCAAGCCCACCAGGGCCGTCCCCCGTTCCAGACCCCTATCGCCACCACTGCGAGGACCACCATCTCGGCGAGTTGCTGGCCGGCGCCGAGGATGTCCCCGGTGACCCCGCCGACCCTCTTCAACGCCACCGACCTCGACCACCAATCGATGACCATGACCGACGCCAGAGCCGGCACCGCCCACCAGCCCAGGGCGAGCGCCGTGATCGAGACTCCGAGAGCGCCGGCCACGGCCGCATCCCCCCGTCTCATCCCGGAGGAGGCAAACCAGGCGAGACCCTCCTGGCGGGCCGGTGGGGTGGTGGCCATCATCACCGCCGCCCCCGAACGGCTCAGCCCATGGGCCGCGGTCAAGGCGGCAGTTGCGACCCATGGCGTCAAAGACCCCAAGGCCAAGACCCTCCACAACACCGACACCACCAGGGCCAGGGTCCCGTGGGCGCCGAGACGAGGGTCGCTCATCACCCGCAGTGCGTCGTCACCACGACCATTGGAGCCGAGGGCGTCGACGCTGTCGGCGAGCCCGTCCTCGTGGATCGCCCCGGTGAGGATCGAGCCCGCGACCACGGCTACGAGGGCGGCGAGCAACGAGGGCATGAGACCGTATCCGATGGTGTAGACCCCGCCCACCACCAGGCCGATAAGGGCACCCACCACGGGGAACCACCGGGCCGCCCCGGCCATATCGACCACCCGGATGGGAAGCCTCGTCATCAGGGTCAGCGCGGCGCGAAACCCGCTCAACCCTTACCGGCCTCCGACCGGGCGGAATGGCGGCCGGCCGTCATCGTGGCCAGGCGGGGAGGGGCACAGCCCGGCCGGCCACAACCAAGTAGGCGGTCTCCGCTGCCGCGGAGAACGTCTGGTTGACCCGGCCCTGGAGGTCGCGGAATCTCCGCCCCACCGGGTGCATCGGGACCAGACCGGACCCCACCTCGTTGCTCACGACGATGGTCTCCCCCTCTCGTGACCCCACCACATGCACCGTCCTCTCCACGATGTCGCCGATCTCGGCGTCGCTGTGGTCGGCCATCAGGTTCGCCACCCAGAGGGTGAGACAGTCGAGGATGATCACGCCCCCGTCGGTGACACCGGCGACGGCGCCGGCGACGTCGAGTGGCTCCTCCACCACCCCCCAAGACAACGGTCGATGTCTGCGGTGTTCGGCGATCCTCGCCGCCATCTCCGCGTCGCCCGCCACGGCCGTCACCACCATGGTCACCGGGCCCCTTGCGTCGGCCGCCAGGGCGACTGCGAGCTTCGACTTCCCGGAGCGGGCCCCCCCGGTGACGAAGATCATCAGTAGTCGATCCCCCGGCGTGCCATCACCCCGCGGTCGAAGGCATGCTTCACCTTGACCATCTCGGTGACCGTGTCGGCGAGGTCTATCAGCGCCCGTGGCGCGTCCCGACCGGTGAGGATGACGTTGACCCTGTCGGGCCGCCCCTGGAGGGTCTCGACGACCTCCTCGACCGGGACCCATCCCCAATTCACCGGGTAGGTGACCTCGTCGAGGATGACCAGGTCGTAGACACCCGACATGATGACGTCACGGGCATGCTCCCAAGCTGCCCGGGCGATCGCCTCCGACTCCTCCATGTCGGGCGAGTCCCAGGTGAATCCATCGCCGAGGGCCCACCAGTCGAGGCCGATCCGCCTGCCTATCTTCTCCTCACCCACGCTCCACTCACCCGACTTGAGGAATTGGATCACCGCCACCCTCCAACCCCGCGCCACCGCCCGCATTGCGGTGCCGAAGGCGGCGGTCGACTTTCCCTTGCCGTCGCCCGTGTTGACCAGCAGCAGCGAGGGCTGGCGCACGCTGGCTCGTCGGGGTGGCGTCGTGGGTGGTGTCTCACTCATGGCTGGCGCCTGTCGGGTACGACGGTGGGCCCCAATCCGTCGTGGATGACCTTGACTCTCTCACCGTAGTGGGAGCGCAGTGTCGTCTCCGTGAGGACCTGGGACGGCGTCCCATCGGCGCGCACCAGGCCACCACCGAGGAGGACCAGCCGTGGGCAGAACCGTCCCGCCAGTGTCATGTCGTGGATGGCCGTCACCACGGTGAGTCGGTTCTCGACGCGAAGCCGGTCGATGACCTCCATCACCTCGATCGCATGACCGAGGTCGAGACCTGCGGTTGGCTCATCGAGAAGGAGCACCGGTGCCTGCTGGGCCAGGGCTCTCGCCAGCACCACGCGCTGGACTTCGCCGCCGGAGAGGGTCCCCAGCGGGCGCCGGGCGAGCTGTTCGAGACCCAGGGCGGTCAACGCCGACTTCACCGCCTCCCGGTCGTGTCTGCTCTCCCGTCCCAGATAACCGATATGCGGCGACCGGCCCAGCATCACGTAGTCGGCGACCCCCATGCCCTCGGGGAGACTGGGGCGTTGCGGTAGCCAGGCAACATCGGGACCCGGGCGCGGGCGGCCATTGCGCGCCGTGACCGTCCCCGTATTCGGGGCCAGGCCCACCGCAGTGCGGAGCAGTGTCGACTTGCCGGCACCGTTGGGCCCGATCAGACCCACCCACTCACCGTCGCCGACCAAGAGGTCGACCGGACCGAGGACGGCGACACCCGAATAAGCGACCGCGACGTCGTCCCAGCGGATCATCGCAAGGCCGTCCTCAGGACGATTACGAAGAAGGGGGCGCCGAGAAAGGCGGTAACCACGCCTATGGGGAGCTCTGCCGGAGAGGTGATGGTCCGGGCGAAGACATCCGCCAGGACGAGGAAGGCCGCCCCAAGAAGCACTGCCATCGGGATGATCACCCGATAGCTCCAGCCCATCACGAGCCGGACGGCGTGGGGCACGATGATGCCGACAAAACCGATCAGCCCACTCACCGACACCGCGGCTGCAGTGGCGAGAGTGGCCGCGACCACGATGACCAGACGAACCCGGCCCACATCGACGCCCAGCGATCTGGCCTCCTCGTCTCCGACGCTCATCACGTCGAGCAATCGGCCGCTGGCGACGAGGACCACCACCGACACCAGGAAGTAGGGGAGGAGCAGCCGAACCTCGGCCCAGCCCACCGTGGCAAGCCGGCCCAGGATCCACGAGTAGACCTCGCGCAGCGTGTCGACCCGTCTCTGGAGAAGATACGTCTGCACCGCGGTCAGGAACGAGCCGACCGCCACCCCGGCGAGGACCAGACTGGTCGTTGAGCGCCCGCCCACCGAGCGGCCCACGATATAGGTGACACCCACGGCGATCAGGGCGCCGGCGAGGGCAAAGGGGACCACGAGGGCTCGATCGGCTTCTGTGACCACCGCCAAGGTCGCACCGAGACCCCCACCTGCGGCGACCCCGAGGAGGTAGGGGTCGGCGAGAGGGTTACGGAAGACACCCTGGTAAGCGGCCCCGGCCATGGCCAGGACCGATCCGACCAGAGCCCCCAGCGCCACCCTTGGGAACCTGATGTCGAGGAGAACACGTTGCTCCGTCTCGGTGAGACCGTGGTCGAGCTCGACCAAAGGGAGGGAGTCGAGGAGGGCCTCGAGCGAGCCCGTGATCGGGATGTCGATCGGGCCGACGAGCAGACCGACGATGACGGCTGCCGCCACCGCGACAAAGCCCACCGTCAGCGTCTTCCAGCCCGGTCGCGACGATGGCGCCCGGGCGACGACCTTCGTCAGCTCAGCCGTGCTCGTCAATTCCCTTAGCCACCGCCCTCGCGAAATCCACGATCCGAGGGCCCCATCGTGAGGCGACGTCCGAGTCGAGCTCGACGATCGCCCCGTTTCTCACCGCCGTCATCACCTCCCAGCCGGGACGAGCCGCCACGGTGGCCGCGCTCTCCCCATAGAGGGTGTTCGCCAGGAAGATGATGGCGGGGTCGGCGAGCACCACATACTCACTCGAGAGTTGGGGATAGCCCGTGCCTTCGCCGGCCTCGTCGGCGATGTTGACCATCCCAAAGAGCTTGTATATCTGGCCGAAGAAGGTGGCTGAGGTCACCGTGAAGAGTGACGCCTCGAGCTCGTGATAGAAGGTGAGGCCAAGACCGTCGTCTCCCGCCTCCTCGACGATTTGGGCGAGCTCGTCGGCAATGCCGGTGCCCACCTCGAGGGCGGTCTGGTGATTCCCGGTGGCCAGACCCAACGTCTCGATCTGGTCGTAGACGCCGTCCAGGTCGAGCGCCGCGTTGTGGAAGATCACCGGGACCTCCACCGCGGTCAGACCGGCCACCAGTTCGCCCGGGTCGTAGCCGATGACGACGAGGTCTGGCTCGTAGGCGAGAATCGCCTCCAGGTTGGGAGTGAAACCGGAGAGATCGGTCATCGGGGCGTCGGACGGATAGTTCGACTGATCGTCGACCGCCACCACCTGGGGACCCGCCCCGATCTCGAAGAGGATCTCCGTTGACGTGGCGGAGAGCGACACGATCCTCATCGGGCGCTCGGGGATGGTGACGGTTCCGTTGTCGGCCTCCACCGTCACCGGGAACCCGTCTTCGGCGGGGGGAGCGGTCGTCACCGCAACCTCGGTGATCGTGGTGCCCGCCGGCACGGTCGTGGTGGTGGCGACCGATGCCTGGGTGCACGCCGCCAGCAGGAGCACCGCCAATGCTGCGATCCTTCTCATAACAGAACATCCTCCGTTCTTCGGAGGATGAAGAGGGGGTGGACAACGCCCACAATTCCGTCTTCATCCGAGACTTCTCGTGGCCTCGGATACCAGGCGACCTGGCTCGTCCCCGCCGGAGGCGGGGCTTCACAGTTGCGGGACAGCTCCGGGATCTGACCGGATTCGCTGGCACCGAGGCGCCCACCTCTTTCGGTGGGCGCCCCGGATGCTAGCTGGTGTCAGCCCAGGTCCTCGCTCCGGACCCCCAGGGTCACCTCGAACGTCATCTCGTCGCCGTCGCGGATCACCACCACCTCGATGGTGGTCCCTGGACTATGAGCTCGAACCTGGGCGACGAGGTCCCCGCGGGTCAGGACGGGCACTCCGTCGACGCTGATCACGACGTCGTCCACCTCGAGACCGGCGGTCTCGGCCGCAGTGTCCCCAAGGACCTCGGTGATCAGGGCCCCGGCCCTGCCGTCGTTGGCGTCCTCGACGGAAACCCCGAGGAAGGGAGTCTCGATGGGCACACCGGTGACGATCGACTCGGCGTACTCGACGGCGATGTCGCTGGGCACCGCGAAGCCAACTCCATCGTTGGCGCCGGAGAGCGTGAAGATCGAGACATTGATCCCGACGACCTCCCCGTCGCGGTTGATCAGGGCCCCGCCCGAGTTCCCGGGGTTGATGGCGGCATCGGTCTGGACCATCGAGACACATGTCTCGAGACTGCAGTTGGTCTGATCCACGGCGGAGATGATCCCGGAGGTCACCGTGGAGGCCAGACCCCAAGGGCTCCCCACCGCAATGGCGAGCTGGCCAACCCGTGGCTTCTCGAGGGAGAAGACCGCCTCGGGCAGGTCCACCGGGTCGATCTCGATGACGGCGATGTCGACCTGGTCCGCAGTGCCCAAGACGGTCCCCGTCATCTGCTCGCCGTCGCTGAGCCGGACCCTGACCGTGTCGTGACCATCGACGACATGGGCAGCGGTGATGATCAGACCCCGCTCCGCGTCGTAGATCACACCCGAGCCGACCCCGGTTTGGGTCTGAATGTGGACCACCGAGGGGAGGATGACCTCGGCGGCGTCGGCGATCGGCTCCTCCCCGGCCACCACGGCGGGTGAGCTCGTCTCCGGGGCCGTGGTCACCTCTTCGGTCGGATCGTCCGACACCAGCACGAGGGCCACGACCAGGACGACCAGCCCGAGAATCGTGATCAGCCAGGGAAGCTGGGTGCGTAGACCGTTCCTGAGCGCCGGCGGGGCCGGCTCCGTGGGATCGTTGACCAGTGTCGGTTCTCTGTCCATGACGCCGAAGCTATGGGAGCGATGGTTAACCGGATCGAAAACCTCTGTGAAGCCCTTGTAAAGAAGATGGTGGTCAGCCGATGGGGAGGACGTCGGGTGGGTTGGGCGCCGCTTCCGGGCCGGGGAGCCAGATCACCATGCGGGTCCCCCTATCCGCTGAGCTGTCGGTGACCAGCACTCCACCGTGCATCTCGGCCACCTGATTGACGATCGACAAACCAAGACCGATGGTCGCCTCAGGCGGGTCCTCCAGACCAGGGCCCTCATCGGCCACCGCCAGCCAGGCCCACCCGTCCTGTGTACCCGAGCCGAGGGTGATCGTCGAGCCGGGCGGGGCCACCCGGCAGGCGTTCTCGACGAGATTGGAGAGGGCCCTGTCGAGGGACACCTCCACACCCTGGATCATGGCCGATCCACCTGTCGCCACCATCATCACGTCGTTGTCTGCGGCAATTGGCCGGTACTCCTCGACCTTCTCCCTGACAAGGGCCGCCAGGTCGATACTGACCGCCTGGGCCCTCCCCGCCTGGAGACGTGCTGCGGCGAGCAAGTCCTCGATCATCCTGGACATCCTCTCCGCGTTGCGTCTGATGATTCCTCCGGCCCGTCTCCAGTCGTCGACGCCGGCCTCCGGGTCGTCGGCGACCAGCTCCACGTTGGAACGGATGACCGTCAACGGGGTGCGCAGGTCGTGGCTGGTGTCGGCGAGGAACTGGCGCTGGCTCCTGAACGCCCTGTCGAGTCGGTCGAGCATCTCGTCGAACGTGTCGGCGAGCCTCTTCAGCTCGTCATCGGGGCCGGTGAGGGCGATCCTGCGACTGAGGTCGGAGGCCTGGATCTCCCTGGCGACGTTGGTGATCTCCTCGACAGGCCGCAGCACCCTCCCCGACATAACCCATCCCACGGCGAGGCTGAGCAGAAAGAGGATGCCCAGTGCGATCACGGTGAACCGGGCCACCTCGTTGAGGACGATCTCGTTGAAGATCGACTCGATGGCTCTCACCTCGACCTCGGCGAGCCGGGGGAGGAAGACCACCTGACCGCTATCGAGCACCACCTCCTGCCGGGTGAGCAGGTTGGCGGTCATCGTCTGGGAGCGGAGCTGGCTCTGTACTGCCAGGTAGACCAGACCCAGCAGACCCCCGCCGATCCCGAAGACCACCGCCGAGTATTGGACGGAGAGGCGGAACCGGATGGAACGCCAACGTCTCATGTCAGTCGCCCAGCCGATACCCGCGACCGGGCACCGTCACGATCACTTGGGGGGGGCCCAGCTTCTTTCGCAGGTTGCTGACGGTGACCCTGACCACATTGGTCAGGGGATCGGCCATCTCGTCCCACACGTGCTCGAGGAGGTGCTCCTGGCTCAACACCCTTCCCGCGCTGGCCATGAAGTACTGGAGGAGCGAGAACTCTTTGGCGGTCAACTCGAGACGGCGCCCGCCCCTGGTGACCACGAACCGAGCCGGGTCCAATTCGAGATCGCCGACGGCGAGCACCGGTGGAGTGTCGGTGTCACGCCGCAACAACGCCCTCACTCTTGCCGAGAGCTCGGTGAGGGCGAAGGGCTTCACGAGGTAGTCGTCGGCGCCGGAGTCGAGCCCGAGCACACGGTCCTCGACGGCGTCCCGGGCAGTGAGCATGAGGATGCGCGGGCGGTTGCCCTCCAAGGTCGGCTGGGTGCCGGACACCAGGTCCCGGCAAAGCTGGAGACCGGAGCCGTCGGGGAGGCTCCAATCGAGGACGGCCAGGTCGTAGCCGGCCGAACGGAGCTTCAGATCGGCATCGGAGACGTTCAGCGCCACGTCCACGGCGTGGCCGTCGCGACGCAGACTGCGGGCCACGACGTCGGCGAGGTCGGGCTCGTCCTCGACTACAAGCAGACGCACGGACGAGGAGGCTAGGTCTGGAGGCCTAACGAGACGATAAAACCACTCTTCTGCTCAATCGCGAGGCAACCTTTTGCCGATACAGAGGGTCGGATAAACGAGAATGGTTGTCACCTTCATCACAAGAGACAGCGACGGCTTCCACACCTATACCGGGCATGTGGTCAGCCGTGGGCCGACCACCATCGTGCTGCTCCTCACGGAGCCTTTCAGCCGGGCGGGGAGATCGGTTCAGTTCCCCATCACGGCGGTAGTCGAGGAGAAAGTCATCTCGGCGTAGAAGGTCCTCGCGACCGGCGACGCCGGCGCCTAGCCTGATCGCCGATGTTCCTCGACGCTACGACGGTGCAAGCCCTGGCCATCGTGGGGGCGGTCGGAGCCGTAGCCGGGCTGGTCGGCGGGTTCGTCGCCTCCGCGGACAACCTCATAGGGACAATGCTCATGGGTGTCATAGGAGCCGTGTCCCTTTCCGCGATCTTTCGTCTCGCAAACGCGCCGCCGGTCTACGCCGTGGGCGAGTTCTCCGCTGTCTGGGGTGCCCTGGGTGGTCTGGTGCTCGGCTATGTGGTCGGGCGCAGCAACGTATAGATCGACTCTCCTCCTCGTCGTCCTCGCCGGTTGTGGCGCTGTTACGCCAACCACGACGACAGTCGGCACCACCACGACGACCGGCATCGCCACCACCACCACGGCCACAACCCTCCCCCCGACCACGACGCTCCCCCCGACCACCACGACGATTCCCGTCTTCACGGCAGTCGTCAACGACATCGACGCCGCCGCCCAGGCCCATTCCTGTGAGGAGGGATGCCCGGTGGGCCCCGAGGACCTACGACTCCTAGTGATGCCCCACTGGGGATTCGATGACATGTCCCA
>JAKEHF010000165.1 GCA_022615295.1 Actinomycetota bacterium
AGTCCAGGGTCGCGGTGACGATCGGGAGCTCGCTGGGTGTAGTACGAGCGCTTCATCGTCTTCACCGGGCTGACGGTGGCCACGCATTTCCTCTTCGCAGCGGCTCGTGGGCATCTCGCAGGCTGGCGCCGCTTCAAGGCATACGGGAACTCGTCCGCTTCGGCCTCGCTTCTCCGTCTCCTCATCGCAGTGGTGATCACGGTGATCCACCCCTCGGCGTCGGGTCTCGCCCTTGGTTTGATCTTTGGACCGCTTCTGGTGCTGTGGTGGCGCCCGTTCCGGGCGGTCCCGGTGGAGCGTGACGAGCTGGACGAGACGGCGAGGACGAGTCTCGGCGACCGGGGACTGCTCTGGGGCCTGGTCCTGGCGGCGGCCGCCTCCCAGGCGCTCCTCCTCAGCGGCCCCCTGATCGTGGGGATTCTCGGTGGCTCGGCGACCGAGATCAGCGTTGCCTTCGCCGCCTTTACCCTGGGCAGGGCGCCGCTGGTCTTCGGCTACAACCTGTTGGCCCGGGTGCTCCCCCCCTTCACCGAGATGGCGGCCCGTGGCGAGCGCGAGGAGCTGAGGGCCTGGGCGAGGGGCATGGCTTGGGCGGGGTGTGGTCTCGGGGTCGTCGCCTTCGCCCTCGGTTGGTTCGCCGGCCCCTGGGTGACCGAGCTCGCCTTTGGGGCCGGGTTCGCAGGGACTCGTCTCGACGCAGCGATCATCTCGGTCGGGGTCGTCTTCGCCGGATCCGGTCTCTTCGTGGGACAAATACTCGTTGCCCGGGGAAAGACCGGTCTCCTCGGTCTCGCATGGCTGGGTGGACTGCTCTCCGCGATTACCGCAATTGTGGTGGTCCCCGCCGACCCCACGACCAGGGTCACGGTGGGGTTCGCCGCCGGGGCCGTGACCGCACTTGTGGCCCTCGTTGCCGGATCAGTGGGTGCGGGAGCCCAGCAGACGCAGACCTCCGCTTATCTGCTGACGAAGAGGACATTCGACATCGCAATCTCGCTGTGTGTGCTCGTACTCACTCTCCCTATCACCCTCGTCGCAGGTATCGCGGTGCGTCTCACCTCTCCTGGGCCGGTGTTCTTCAAGCAGACCAGAGTGGGTAGGGAGGGACGGCCGTTCGGCCTAGTCAAGATCCGCACCATGGAGGCGGGGGCCGACGAGACGGTGTTCGCAGAGCACCTCGCACGTCTCGAGGCCGCACGTCACGACCCGGCCGCTCCCGCGATTCGCATCGAGCAGGATGAAAGGGTCACGCGAGTGGGCCGCTTCCTGAGACGATGGTCGATAGACGAGGTGCCCAACTTCTGGAACGTGCTCCGGGGCTCGATGAGTCTGGTCGGTCCCAGGCCGTTGGTCCCCGCCGAGGCCGGTCTCATCGGCCTCCACAACCCGCGTTTTCGGGTCAAGCCCGGGATAACGGGTCTCGCCCAGGTCGAGGGGCGGGACAGCATCACCCTCGCCGAGCGCACCCACTGGGACGAGCGTTATGTGGAGGAGCGCTCGGCGCGTCTCGACACCCGGATCCTGCTGAGGACGATCAAAGCGATCTTCACCGAGCCCGGCGCCTGACCGGGCCCAAGGTCCCCTGATGGGTACCCTCGAAGACCATGACACGAAAGCAGACCGCCACCCAGGCGTTCGACGCCTTAGCCGACGACCTCGTGACCATCTCGCACTGGATGTACGAGAACCCGGAGCTGGGATTTGCCGAGTACGAGTCCTCTGCCCGTCTCGCCGCCTTCCTCGCCGACAACGGGTTCGTGGTGAGCCGCCCCGCCTATGGGTTGGAGACCTCCTTCGAGGCGACCGTCGGCGAGGCAGGGCCGAGGGTGGTCATCTGTTGTGAGTACGACGCCCTGCCCGAGGTGGGTCATGCCTGCGGCCACAACATCATCGCCACGGCGGCCGCCGGCGCGGGTGTCGCCCTGGCCGGGCTCGCCGACGAGCTGGGCATCAGGGTCACCGTTCTCGGCACACCCGCCGAGGAGGGTGGTGGAGGGAAGGTGGAGCTGATCAACGCCGGGGCCTTCGGGGACGCGGCGGCATCGATGATGATCCACCCCAGCCCACGTGACCAGCTCGACCCATCCTTCCAGGCGAGGGAGTCGTTCAAGGTCGAGTATCACGGCAAGGAGTCACATGCCGCCTTCGCCCCACATATGGGGATCAACGCGCTCGACGGCTTCGTGCAGGCCTACGTGAACGTGGCGACGCTCCGTCAGCATCTTCTCGCCGGCGATCGTGTCCACTGCATCATCAACCAGGGGGGCGACGCATCGAACATCATCCCCTCATACACCCGCTCCACTTGGGGGATACGGGCAGCGAGCAATGAGAGGCTCCAGGAGTTGATACCCAGGGTCATCGCCTGCTGGGAGGCCGCGGCGACCGCGACGGGATGTCGTCTCGAGGCCAACAGGGTCGACCACCCTTATCTCAACATGGTCAACAACCCGGTGATGACCGCCTTGTTCAAGGCGAACTCGGAGGCCCTCGGTCGACCGATGCCAACCGAGGCGGAGCTGGGAGCGGAGGGAGGCTCGTCGGACATGGGGAACGTCTCCCAGGTGGTCCCTTCGATCCACCCCATGCTGGGGATCGACTCGGGCTCGGCGGTCAACCATCAGCGCGAGTTCGCCGCGGCCACGATCACCCCGACCGGCGACAAGGCGATACGTGACGGGGCCCTGGCCATGGCCTGGACCATCGTCGACATGGCGGAGCAGGCGGTCTGGGACCGTCTGTGATCCCTGCCCTCGGTGGCCGGATGGGACCGGGCCCACTGGCCCCTTCCCCCGACCTCACACCGGAAAAGCCAGTAGCCTGCCCAGGGTGACCCAGGCCGCCACCCCGGTTCTCGATGTAACAGACCTGGCAACCCGGTTTGACACCCAGGACGGCATGGTCCACGCCGTCAACGGGGTCAGCTTCACGCTCAATCGTGGAGAGTTCCTCGGCGTCGTAGGCGAGAGCGGCTCGGGGAAGAGTGTGACGATGATGTCGCTCCTCCGTCTCATCCCTATACCGCCGGGACAGATCGTGTCGGGCAAGGCGATGTTCGAGGGCCAGGACCTGCTCGCCATGGAGCTCGAGGATCTGCGCAGCGTCCGTGGAGGCCGGATCGGGTTCATATTCCAGGACCCCCTCACCTCGTTGAACCCCGTGCTCACGGTGGGGCATCAGATCATGGAGTCGTTGGACATTCACACCGACATCCCGGAGAAGGAGCGGCCGGACCGAGCCCAGCAGTTGCTCGAGCTGGTGGGGATACCCGCCGCCAAGCAGCGTCTCGACAACTTCCCCCACGAGCTCTCCGGCGGGATGCGTCAGCGTGTCATGATCGCCATGGCCCTGGCCTGCTCTCCCAGGGTCATCATCGCCGATGAGCCGACCACCGCACTCGACGTCACCATCCAGGCCCAGATCATCGAGATCGTCAAGGAGCTGAGGCAGAGACTTGGCACCGCGGTCATCTGGATCACTCACGACCTCGGGGTGGTCGCTGGGTTGGCCGACCGGGTGATCGTCATGTACGGCGGCCAGATCGTGGAGGAGGCAACCGTCTCCGACCTCTACTCCGACCCCAAGCATCCCTACACCCGAGGGCTCCTCGGGTCGGTGCCCCGTCTCGACCAGAAGGGCTTGAAGCTGGTGAACATCAAGGGTCAGCCACCGAGTCTGTGGGAGCGACCCGCCAGCTGCTCGTTCGCCCCCCGCTGCCCCTACGCCTTCGACCGGTGTCGTGCGGAGAATCCGCCGCTCATGGATGTCGGCCCGGGGCACAAGGCGGCCTGTTGGTGGGACGTCGACAACGGGAGGCCGAGATGAGCACCGAGACCCTCAGCGGCGGGGCTGCCGCACCCCCACGAGCCCGTGAGGTCATGGTCGACGTCAAAGGGCTCAAGAAGCACTTCCCAATCATGAAGGGGGTGTTCCGACGGCAGGTGGGTGCGGTCAAGGCGGTTGACGGGGTCAGCTTCGAGATCTACAGGGGCGAGACCTTGGGTCTGGTCGGCGAGAGCGGATCGGGGAAGTCGACGACGGGCCGGGTCATCCTCCAGCTGGACCAGGTGACCGAGGGAACGATCCTGTTCGAGGGTCACGACCTCACCCAGCTCCACGGTGAGGACCTGCGCTCACTGCGCCCCCGGATGCAGATGGTCTTCCAGGACCCGCACGCCTCGTTGAACCCGAGGATGACTGTGGGCTCGATCATCGGCGAGCCGCTCTCCGAGCACAGGCAGGGATCGAGCGACGAGCGTCAGCAGCGGATCGGCGAGCTGCTCAGCCTGGTAGGCCTGGAGCCGAAACACGCCAACCGCTACCCCCACGAGTTCTCCGGGGGGCAACGCCAGCGCATCGGAATCGCCCGGGCGATCGCACTCAACCCCGACTTCATCGTCTGCGACGAGCCGATCGCGGCCCTCGACGTGTCGATCCAGGCCCAGGTGGTCAATCTGCTGGAGAACCTCCAAGATGTCCTGGGGCTGACCTATCTCTTCATCTCCCACGACCTGTCGATGATCCGTCACATCGCGGACCGGGTGGCCGTGATGTATCTGGGCAAGATCATGGAGCTCGCCGACGTCGACGTCCTCTACAACGACCCCAAGCACCCCTACACCAAGGCCCTCCTCTCCGCGGTCCCTGTCCCCGACCCGGAGGTGGAGTCGGCGCGGAAGAGGGTCATCCTCGAGGGCGACATCCCCAGCCCGGCCAACCCGCCACCGGGCTGTGTGTTCAACACCCGCTGCCCGATCGCCCAGGAGAGATGCAGTCTCGAGGTGCCGGTGTTCCGCGAGCTCACACCGGGACGTTGGGTGGCCTGTCACTTCGCCGAGTAGACGGGCGGGACCCGATACACCCGCTCCGCCGGCACTTCGACCGCCGTCGATACGACATGCCTGTATTCCCGATTACTGGTACCGTGCCCTATGCCGGACGTTCGTACCCGGCATACGGAGGAGAAAACTCTATGAAACGATGGAAATGGCTGGGCTTGTTCGCCGCTTTTGCCCTAGTGCTGGCGGCGTGTAGCCCAGCGGACACCGGTGGGACCACCACCACCGGCGCAGGTCCCGGAACAACGGAGGGTCCCACGGGCACCACGGCGCCACCCGGCGGCATGGCCGGCGAGGGTGGCGAGCTGCTACTGCTCCAGTGGCAGGCGGTGTCCCAGATAGTCTCCTATCTGTCGACCGGTACCAAGGATCTGTTGGCAGGATCGCTGGTACTCGAACCGCTGGCCGAGGTGGCACCGGACGGATCTCTGGTCCCGGCGCTGGCCGAGGCGATCCCGTCCAAGTCGGACGGGAGCATCGCCGAGGACGACACGTCGATCACCTGGACCCTCAAGGAGGGTCTGCTGTGGGCAGACGGGAGCCCGGTGACCGCGGATGACGCCGTGTTCACCTGGGAGTACTGTTCCAACCCGGACACAGGTTGCTCTCAGGACATGAGCACCGTCGCGAGCGTGGTGGCGGTGGACGAGCGGACGATCCAGATCACCTGGACAACCCCGCAGCCCTACCCGTTCACCATCTTCACGACCTTCCAGCAGCCGATCATCCAACGGGCCCAGTTCGCCGACTGTGTCGGTAGCGCCGCCCAGGGATGCACCGAGCAGAACTTCGCGCCGGTGGGCACCGGTCCCTACATGGTGACCGAGCTCCGTCCCGAGGACACAGTCACCTACGCCTACAACCCGAACTATCGGGGTGTGCCGGACGGCAAGCCCTTCTTCGGGACGGTCACGATCAAGGGTGGCGGTGACGCCGAGGCGTCCGCCCGCTCCGTTCTCGAGATCGACGAGGCCGACTACGGGTGGAACCTCCAGGTGGCCCCGGAGATCCTGGGTCCGATGGAGCAGGCCGGTAATGGTGTCGTCAAGGTCGGTTTCACGGCCAATGTCGAGCACCTGAACCTGAACCACACCAACAACCGGAACCCGGACAACCCATCCGAGTTCCTCGATGGCACCAACCCACACCCCATCTTCTTCCTGAACGGTGACCTGGCCCGCGCCCTGTCGATGGCCATCAACCGTGAGGAGATGGCCGCGGTGGGTTACGGCCCAGCCGGTGTCCCCACCTGCACGCTGTGGCCGGTGCCCGGTGAGGCAGCGGATAGCCTCGACTGGTGTCTGACCCACGACCCGGACGGCGCCAATGCCCTGCTCGACGAGCTCGGGTATGTGGACACCGACGATGACGGGATTCGGGAGACTCCGGACGGGCTTCCGTTGGAGTTCGACTTGGTGACCTCGACCAACGCCGTGCGTCAAACCGAGCAGGACCTGATCGCCCGTGACTGGGAGGCAATCGGTGTTGCGGTCAACAACCGCAACGAGGACGCCAGCCTGTTCTTCGACGGGACCTGCGCTGCCGATGCCTGCATCTGGAAGTTCTTCACCGACATCCAGATGTACACCAACGGCGCCTCGCTACCCGACGCCCTGGGCTACTTCTCGGGGTTCAAGACGTCGGAGATCCCAAGCCCGGAGACCAACTGGGGTGGTGGCAACCCAACGCACTACTCCAGCCCGGAGTTCGACGCCGCCTGGGACCAGCTCTCGGTGACGGCCCTAGACGACCCGGCTCGGGTTGGCCTGGTCAAGTCACTCCAGGAGCTCGTTGTCAACGACGGGGCGATAGTCCCGTTGATCCACCGCGCCAGCGTGTCGGCCTTCGGGAACGACATCCAGGGTGTGGGCGACCTCAACGCCTGGGACTCGGAGTACTGGAACATCGAGGAGTGGTCACGCGGCTGAGAGCCGAGAGGACACTCACAACCGATTGAGAGAGAGCCTCTCGGGTCCACCCGAGAGGCTCTCGTGCTATCCTGATGCTTTGCGAAAGGCGCCCTAGCCAATGGGTCGATACGTAATCAGGCGAACCCTGTTCGCGATCCCCACACTGATCGTGATCAGCCTGATCATCTTCGCCATCCTCGACCTCGCCCCCGGCGACCCGGCGGCAAACCTTCCCCTCACCATCCCCGCCGAGGTCAGGGAGGCGATCCGGGAGTCGCTCGGTCTCAACGACCCCTTCCTGCTCCAGTGGCTCAAGTGGATGCGTCTCATGTTCATCAACGAGCCGCTCCATACCATCGAGTCGATCTTCAACGTGTGCATCGGTGATTGTGAGGCCAGGGACCGTATCCTCTCGTGGTCGTCTCGGGCCCCTGCCCTCGACATCATCTGGCAGAGAATGCCGCAGACCCTATGGGTCCTCGGTGGCGCCTTCATCATCGGGGCTCTCATCGCCATCCCCGTCGGAATCGTCTCTGCCTACAGGCAGTACTCATGGTTCGACAACCTGGGGACCTTCTTCTCCACTATCGGCTTCTCCGTGCCCACCTTCTTCACCGGGATCCTCGCCATCATCATCTTCAGCGTCGCCCTCGGATGGTTCCCCTCCTTCTACGACACCACCCTGGTGGTAAACAGCTGGGACACCTTCGTGCTCCAGGTGAAACAGATGATCATGCCGGTGGTGGTGCTCTCGCTGTTCAACGCCGCCGCGTTGGCCCGGTTCACCCGGGCCTCGATGCTCGACAACCTCAACGAGGACTATGTGAGGACGGCTCGCTCGAAGGGCGTGGGCGAGACCAAGGTGGTCATGGTGCATGTGTTGCGCAACAGCCTGATCCCGGTGGTCACGCTTCTCGCCCTCCAGATACCCGGGATCTTCGGCGGGGCCATCATCACCGAGCAGATCTTCCGCATCAACGGGATCGGCCAGCTCCTCATCGCAGCCATCGGACAGTCCGACGTGCCGATGGTGCAGACTCTGACCTTCATCTTTGCCGTCCTCATCGTCCTGTTCAACCTGATCGCCGATGTCACATATGGCGTCCTCGATCCCCGTATCCGTTACGACTGAGATAGTCTGGAGAGACTGATGGCGACCACCCAGGAACGCGTCGAGAGCCAGGTCCTCGCCCCCGCCGGGGAGAGAACCGAGAAGTACCGATCCCTGCGCTCCGACGTCTGGCGTCAGTTCAAACGTCACAAGGGTGCGGTGGCCGGTCTGATCCTGATGGCGCTCATCGTCCTCGCCGTGGTAGTGGGCCCGTTGGTCTGGCCCCCCGACCCGTACGCGATCGACACGACGGTGGCCAACCAGGGCCCCAGTGCCGATCACCCCTTCGGCACCGACAACCTGGGGCGGGACCTGCTGGCCCGCAGCTTGATCGGTGGGCGCATCTCGTTGTCGGTCGGCTTTGCCGCGATGCTCGTCGGTCTGATCCTGGGCACCGCGGTCGGTGTCATCGCCGGATTCTTCAGACGACTCGACGGACCCCTTATGCGGGTCACCGACCTCTTCCTCGCCCTCCCCATCCTCCCACTGCTCCTGGTGGTGGTGATGCTGTTCCGGGAGCCGCTGAAGCAGAGCTTCGGGGAGGAGCTCGGCATCTTCTTGCTGGTCGTGGTCATCATCGGGGCCACCAGCTGGATGACGACGGCCCGCGTGGTGCGTGGCGACGTCCTCTCCATAAAGGAGAAGGAGTTCGTCCTCGCCGCCCAGAGCATCGGCACCCGGAAGCGGAACGTGATCATGCGTCACATCATCCCCAACACGATGAGCCCGGTCATGGTCTCGGCGGCGCTGGGGGTGGCCGGGGCCATCATCACCGAGTCCGCTCTCTCCTTCCTGGGTCTCGGTTTCCCGGCGAGCTTCCCGACGTGGGGTCGTCTCGTCTTCGACGGACGCAACTATCTCCATCTCAACCCGGCATGGATCCTGGCACCGGGTGCGCTGATCTCGTTGACGGTGATGAGCGTGAACTTCATCGGTGACGGGATCAGGGACGCCCTGGATCCCAAGCTGCGCAGCCGTTAACGGGCGGCTCCACTAGCAGACGGCGGCGATCCGCTCGATCGTCGCGGTGAGCACCTCAGGGCTGGTGGCGAAGTTGAGTCTCACGTGGCCTGCCCCGTCCCCGCGGAACTGGCCGCCGTCGGTGACCGCCACCCTGGCGTTCTCGAGACATTGGGCCGCAGGGTCGCCCCAACCCAAGGCCCGAAAGTCGAGCCAGGCCAGATAGGTGGCCTCGGGCGGGATGTATCCGACCCCCCGCAGACGCTCGGAGATCAGGTCGCCAAGGAGTTCCCGATTGCGCCGCAGCGCACCCATCACCTCATCCAGCCAGCCGACGCCGCCGCCATATGCGGCGGCCCCCGCAATGAGACCCAGGGTGCTCACCCCCACCTTCTCCGGTGTGAAGTAGGGAGCCCAGACCTCCACGTCGGCGTCGTTGCTCAGGACCACCTGGGCCGCCTTGAGGCCCGGGATGTTCCAAGCCTTGGACGCTGCGGTCACAGTGACCACCCGCTGTGGGTCGATGGCAGCCGCAACGGTATGGCGACCTTCGAAGGTGAGGGCGGCATGGACCTCGTCGACGATCACCCGGGCGTCGTGTCCCGCTGCCACCGTGATCGCATCCTCGATCTCGGTGCGCGTGAGACTCCGTCCCACCGGATTCCACGGATTGCAGACCACGATCGACCCGGCGCCCGTCGCCCGAAACGCCTCGTCGATCCTCGACGGGTCGAGCACGTAACGACCGGCCGAGTCACGCGGCGATGGGACCTCGACGATGTCCCGCCCGGCCCTCTCCACCATCGAGAAGAAAGGGAAGTACACCGGGGTGTGGAGGAGGACCGGGGACCCGGGTCTGGTGAGGTGGACAATGGCGCGGCGGATGCCCTCGATCACGTCCGGAGCATGGAACACCCGAGCCGGCTCGACGTCCCATTCGAACCACGACTTCCAGAAGCCGGCAGCGGCCTCCGCCACCGCCCGCTCCGCTCCCGGGTAGGGATAGCCGGTGTCCGCCCTGTCGATCGCATCGTGGAGGGCCTCCTTGATCGAGGGGGCCAACCCGTAATCCATCTCGGCCACCCATGCGGCCAGCACGTCACCGGGGTAGTAGTTCCACTTGAGCCCGGCGGGACGTGGTGGTGTCGTTGGGTCCTGACGCATGGGACCAGCGTAGGTCAGGCAGCCGCCACCTGGCGTCGCTCCAGCACCGTCTTCACAGTCAGAACCACGAAGAAGCCGACGACGGGGATCACCGCCATCGTCGCCGACCCGGCCGTGCCTGCGTGGTAGCTGACGATGAGACCCGACACGACAGAGAAGACCCCGATGAGGCACGCCAGCCCCATGATCATCGGGACCCGACGTGCGATCAGCGCCGCCGTCGCCGCCGGGCCCACCAGCAGACCGAAGACCAGCAGGGTTCCCACGGTCTGGAACGAGCCGACGATGGACAACGTGATCAAGGTCAGCATTGCCACGTTGGCCACCCGAGGACGAAGACCGAGGAGCTTGGCCTTGGCCTCGTTGAAGGAGAGGACGAGGAACGCCCTGTAGAGGATGACCGTGGCGAGGATCGTGATGACGACGATCGCCGTCATCACCAGGATGTCGGACGTCGTGACCCCCAGGACGTCACCGAAGAGGATGTTGGCGAGGCTCCCCGCATATGACGACAGCCTCGAGATCATGATCACCCCCAGGCCGAGCATCCCCACGAACAGCAGACCGATCCCGGTGTCCTCGGCGAAGGCGGTCTGACGGTGGACCATGTTTATCCCAAGGATCATCACCACTGCGGCGATGACGGCGCCGACGAGGAGGTTGAAGTCGAAGAGGACGGCCAGGGCGATTCCCGGGATCACACCGTGGACCAGGGCGTCGCCGAGGAAGGTCATTCCACGGATCACCACCCAGGTCCCGACGATGGCCAGTGTCAGGGCGGCGAGGATGCCGCCGACCAGGGCCCTCTGCTGGAACCCGAGCTCGAACGGCGCCAGGAGCCACTCCATCCCCGCTGCAAGCTAATCGGTAAGCGCCTCTGCGATTCTCCTCGCATCGACGAGGAGCATGCCGGCCACGGTGGCGGCGTCCCCTTCACCGAGGGACTCGGTGTAGAGCTCGACCACCACGACGTCCTGGCCCAACTCGGCGGCGATCGCCCTGGCGAGATCGTCGGGTGAGGAGGTGTCGGCGAAGATCGCTCGGATCCCCTCGTGCTCGAGGACCTCGACCAGATCGGCCAGCTCATCCGAGCTCGGCTGACCGAGGGTCGACCCGCCCGGGATGACGGTGCCGAGGATCTCGAAGTCATAGCGGAGCGCGAAGTACCCCATCGCTTCGTGGTTGGTCACCAGTCTGCGATCTTCGACGTCGGCGAGATGGGCCCCGATCTCGTCGTGGGTCTCCATCATCAGGTCGGCATACGCCTCCGCCGGGCCCGCCCAGTCGACATCAGGCTCGAGATCGGTGAGCTCGGCGGCGATGAGTGTCGCCGCCTCGGCGACCCGTATCGGGTCGAGCCAGAAGTGGGGGTCGAGGGTCTGGTCCTCACCGTCCTCGGCGGCCTCCCCCGCGGCTCCCTCCTCTCCCTCGTGGTGTTCATGGGCCTCCTCGAAGGGGACCGGGTCGAGATGGGGCGCCACCTCGAGTATGCGCGCCCCGTCGGCGGCGAGGGCGGCGAGGGCCTCGGCCATCCCGGCCTCGAAACCAAGCCCGTTGGCCACCACCAGGTCGGCGTTGCCCAGCGTGGCGATCTGTGCGGAGGAGGGCTGGAACTCATGGGGGTCGGCGCCGGCGGGCATGATCACCTCCACGGTGGCCTCATCACCAACGACCTGGGAGACGATGTCGCCGAGAATGGTCGTAGTGGCGACCACATGGAAGCCCTCTTCCACACCGGGATCGACGGCACAGGCGCCGAGGCTCGTCAAACCGAGAACGACGAGGACCCACATCTTGGTCATGCACTCTCACCTTTCAGTGTATAATGAGAATCGTTATCAATCAACTCCCACTAACCTAGCCTCGGTTCCCCGCGATGCCAACTTCGACCTTCCACAACCAGATCGCCGACCGTCTCGCCGCGAGAGAGGTCCGTTACACCAGGGGCAGGAGGATGTTGATCACCGCGCTGAGCAAGG
>JAKEHF010000166.1 GCA_022615295.1 Actinomycetota bacterium
AACACCATGATGCTCTCCATAGACGACGACCTGCGTGCCGTCCTCGGGACGACTTCGGTGGTTGCCGACCCCGAGGTGCGCACCCTGCTCAGCACCCTGGTGGCAGACGCAGCTCGAGCGCAGAGACGTTTCGTCGACGTCTACACCTATCGCACGAGCGCACTCGTCACACTGACCGCCCCGGGCCTGGAAACCGACCCGGCGATGGTCGATCTGGAGGAGGCGGCCGCGGTCTTCGCCGATTGGCAGACCGGTCTCGTCGAGATGCGACGTTCCCTCCCCCGTGATGTCCTGCCCGAGGTTGACGACGTCATCGACGAGCTCATCGTCTCAGTGAAGGGTGCGGCGGGACGTTATCTCGACGCCATCGCCGACGACGACCCCGTTGCCGCCACCCGGGTCATCGACGTGCTCGAGGATGATCTCGATCGGACCGGTCGGATGCTGACCGCCGGCCTCAGCGGCGCTCAGGAGGAGATCGAGACGGCAGTCCGGGAGGCGGCGACGACCCTCGACCTGATTCGGTCGTTACTCGGCTGACTCGAGCTCGGCCATCTCCTTCTCGAAGTCGGCCGCGTCCTGAAAGCCCTTGTACACGGAGGCGAAACGAAGATAAGCGACCTCGTCGAGGTTCTTGAGACGTTCCAGCACCAGTCTCCCGATCTCCTCCGACGTCACCTGTCTGACGCCGGTGGCCCTCATGGTGTCCTCGAGATCGACGACAAGTGCCTCAACGTCGGAGCCGGAGACAGGACGATCGGCGAGTGCCGCGGAGAGACCGGTGGCCAGCTTGGTCGCCGAGAAGGCCTCGAGTCGTCCGTTGCGCTTCCTCACCATGAGCTGTGGCTCGACACGCTCATAACTCGTGAAACGATGACCACAGCTCTCGCACTCCCTGCGTCTTCGTATCGCCCGGCCCGCCTCAGCAGGTCTGCTGTCGATGACCCTGATGTCGGGCATGCCACAGGACGGGCACAACATCCCAGAAGGGTAACCGGGCTCACCCCCGGGGGAGTTGGAGGACGTCACCCGGAACCAGGACCGAGGTGTCGATCCCGCTCAGCTCCTTGATCACGGCGACCATCACCCGGACGTCCTCGTCGGGTCCGACGAGACCGGCGGCGATCCCCCACAGGGTGTCCCCGGGGACGACGACATAGCTGACCGTGGCTGGTGGTGGCGGCCCCGCGTCGGCGGCCCCTCCGATCAGGAGGAGGCCCAGACACACGACGACCACTACTACGAACAGCCGGACGGCGAACTGTGAGGGTGTGGTCGTCGTGGCTGCGCTCCCTCCCGATCGCAGGGCACCTTGCGCTCGATGGCTCGGCGACGTGACCCCTATGACATCTTCGATGACCAACGAACGCATGTTCGTCACTATATCGAACACTCGTTCGTTGTCAACATCGAACAGATGTTTGGCTTGAGAGCCCCCACCGGTTACCCTGTGACAGAACAGGAGTTCGAAGGGAGTCAGGATGGTCACCGAACGCCAGCAGCAGATCCTCGAGTACATCAAGCAGATGGTGGGAGAGCGCGGCTATCCCCCATCGGTACGTGAGATCGGCGAGGCTCTCGGGCTCAGCTCACCCTCGACCGTCCACTCCCATCTCAATGCCCTCGTCAGGGAAGGGACCCTGCGACGTGACCCCACCAAGCCGAGGGCCATCATGGTGGTCGACCAGCCCCGCCGCATGGTCCCCGATGCCAGGATGCGTGACATACCGATCCTGGGTCGGATCGCCGCCGGGACTCCGATCCTGGCCGCCGAATCGGTCGATGAGTATCTCACCCTGCCGGTCGATCTCGTCGGTGACGGCCCCGTGTTCCTCCTCGAGGTCAAGGGGGACTCGATGATCGACGCCGGGATCCATCATGGCGACCTGGTCGCAGTCAACCGACAGCCCGACGCACGCGACGGCGAGATCGTGGCGGCGCTGGTGGACGGGGAGGAGGCGACGGTGAAGCGACTCCGCCGGCGTGATGGGAAGGTGGTCCTCGAGTCTGCCAACCCCACCTATGAGCCGATGGTCTTCGCCGATGGTGTCGAGCTCATCGGCAAGGTGGTCACGGTCCTCCGACGCTACCCGTGAAGCTGTAGGCCACCGGTCCCCGCATCCAGGCCACCCCGGCACGGATGTCGATTGTCGCCGCGCCACCTCGCGCCACCACGGTCAAGGGGACATCCACCCCATGCTGGCGTTGGGCCGCTGCGGCCACCGCCGCCATCCCGGTGCCACAGGCGAGGGTCTCGCCGACACCACGCTCCCAGACCCTCATCCCCACCCCCTCGGCGGTGATCTTGGCGTATTCGACGTTCACCCCGCCGGGGACATGGCCTTGGATGACGTTGCCAATCCGTTCGACGTCGATCCCTTCGACGTCGTCGACGAAGGTCACTGCGTGGGGATTGCCCACATCGACCATCGTGTAACGCCGTCCCTCCAGCACGACGACGTCACCGACCCGCAGCGGGCCCAGCTCGGCCTCGACGACGTCGGTCTCCACCCTCACCGTCCGCGGGCCAATGGGCGTCATCACCGTGAAACCGGAGTCCTTCACCCATCCCCGGTCGTATGCGTATCTGGCGACACATCTCAAGCCGTTGCCACACATCTCGGCAGCGCTGCCGTCTGCGTTCCAGTACTCCATGACCAGGGACTCACCCCGTGTCACGGCAAGGATCCCGTCGGCGCCAATCCCACGTCGTCTGTCGCACAGCTCGGCGACCTCGCCGGCGGTGAACACGGCCGGCCCCTCGACGACGATGAAGTCGTTGCCAAGACCCTGCATCTTGACGAACTGGATCGATCTCACTTCAGGGTCTCCATCACCCTCAACAAACGCTCCTCCTCGCTCTCCAACCAGGGTATCCAGCGGATCCGCGGGTCACGCTGGAACCATGTCCTCTGCTTCCTGGCGAGACGCTTGGTGGCGCGTGCCGCATTGGCGAAGGCTGTCTCGAGGTCGACGACGCCGTCGAGATACTTCGCTATCTCCCCATAGCCGACCGCGGTGCGTGCGTTGCGACCCATCAACGGCCACATCTTTGACACTTCCACGGGCAGGCCCCCCGAGCGCATCTCTGCCAGACGGATGTCCACCCTCGCCTCGAGCAGCCCTCCCGGATCGAGCCCTACCGCTGAGAAGGGGTATCGGGACACATAACGCCTCAGGTCCTCGGCTTCTGCGCTGGCAGCCCGTTGCGTTGGGGTCTCCCCGGTGAGATGCCAGATCTCGAGCGCCCGCACCACTCGGCGCTTGTTGGCCAGGTCCACGTGCCTTCGCGCCTCGGGGTCGGCCCGCTCCAGCTCCCCACCCAGGGATCCGAGCTCCTTGCTCTCGAGGTTGGCACGAAGGTGGTCATCTGTAGGCGCAAAGCTCATCGGATCGACGAGAGACCTGAAATGAAGTCCCGAGCCACCACTGATGACCAGCGGTGTGTCGGCTTGCTCGATGATCTCACGGCCCATCCTCGCGTAGTCGGCAACCGTGAAATCCTGAGACGGTTCGGCGACATCGATGAGATGATGGGGAATCCCCCGACGCTCGATGACAGTCGGCTTTGCCGTACCCACGTCGAGACCGCGGTAGACCTGCATCGAGTCAACGGACACCACCTCCGCCCCCATCATCTCGGCAACCCTGATCGCGATCGCGGTCTTTCCCGAGGCAGTCGGGCCGAGGATGGCGATGATCTCGGTCAGACAGGGCTCCCCACAAGATGATGTGGGGCTGCGGAGACGATTCGGGTCGTCAGCTCGGTGCCGGCCGGTATCTCCCCTGGGAGATGGACGACCTTCCCGGTGCGGGTCCGGGTGGTGGCCATCCCCGGACGCTTCGACCGTCCCTCGGAGAGGACCTCGACGCTGGAACCAACCAGAGCGCGGTTGATCTCCGTCGAGATGCGCTCCTGGGTCGAGACGAGACGGGAGAACCTCTCCTCGATTGCGTGACGAGGGACGAAGCGATCGGTCATCCGAGCCGCTGCGGTACCGGGCCGTGGTGAGAAGATGAACATGAAGGCTTGGTCGAATCGTGCCGTCTCCACGACCTCCATGGTCGCCTCGAAGTCCTCCTCGGTCTCCCCGGGGAAGCCAACGATGATGTCGGTGGTCACCGCCAGGCCAGGGATCAGCTTCCGCGCCATGGCGACCCTCTCCAGGTACTTGGACCGGGTGTATCCGCGGTGCATGTCACGGAGCACCCGATCCGACCCCGACTGCAGCGGGAAATGGAGCTGCTCACACACCGTCTCGGTCTCTGCCATGGCCCTGGCAACGTCCTCCCGGAAGTCGTTGGGGTGCGGGCTGGTGAAACGGACGCGTCTCACGCCCCGGACCGAGCCGACCATGCGGAGAAGATCACCGAAGATGGGACGTCTCCGACCGTTGATCGCCAGGTCCCTGCCATAGGTGTCCACATTCTGTCCGAGCAGGGTGATCTCGACCACCCCGTCATCTACGAGACGCTCCACCTCCCGGAGGATGTCTCCGGGTCGTCGGGAGGTCTCCACGCCCCGTACTGCCGGGACGATGCAGAAGGTGCAGGTGTTGTTACACCCCACCTGGATCGTCACCCATGCCGAGTGGGGCATCTCGCGGCGTGAGGGGAGGGAGGAGGGCATGGCCTGGAGCTCGTCCACGACCTCGGTGATCGGTCCCCAGTCCTCGGCGTGGTCCATGAGGTCGAGGACCCTGTCCAGGTTGTGGGTTCCCAGCACCACGTCGACCCACGGCGCCTTGCGTCTCACCAGGTCCCTGTCCTTCTGTGCCGCACACCCCCCGACCACGAGCAACAGGTCGGGGTTGACGTCCTTGACGGCCTTGAGCTGACCAAGGTTCCCGTACATCCGATTGTCAGCGTTCTCCCGCACCGTGCAGGTGTTGACAAAGACGACGTCGGCGTCCTCATAGCCCCGGGCCTTGCTCATCCCGTCACTCTCGAAGAGACCGGCGACCCGCTCGGAGTCGTGCTCGTTCATCTGACAACCCATGGTGCGGATGAGGTATCTCTTCCCGACGCGGGTGGCGGGACGTCTGGTACGCACCGTCGGCGTCTCGAGGATCACGGTCTGGCTCATCTCAGCGGGCGTAGTCGGTGGCCCGGAACTCCCTGATGACGGTGACCTGGATCTGGCCGGGATACTGGAGGTCGTCCTCCAGCTTGCGGGCGATCTGCCGGGATAGCTCACGCGCCTCGAGGTCGTTTATCGCACCCGGATCCACCAGCACCCGGACTTCGCGACCCGCCTGTAGGGCGAAGACCTCCTCGACGCCGGAGAACTCCATGGCGATGCTCTCCAGTCTCTCGAGACGTTTCACATACCCCTCCAGGGTCTCCCGGCGGGCCCCGGGCCTGGCTGCGGAGACGGCATCGGCGGCTTGGACCACCACTGCGAGGACAGTGCGCGGCTCCACCTCGTTGTGATGGGCCTCGATCCCGTGGACCACCGCCGGATCCTCGTCGAAGCGTCGGGCGATCTCGGCGCCGATCAGGGCGTGTGATCCCTCGACCTCGTGTGTCACAGCCTTTCCGATGTCGTGGAGAAGGGCCGCCCTCTTCACCGGAGCGGGATCGATGCCCAACTCGGACGAGAGCATCGAGGCGATGTGAGTGGTCTCCACAAGATGGTTGAGAACGTTCTGACCGTACGAGGTCCGATACTTGAGACGCCCCATCAGGGTGATCAACTCCGGGTTCATGCGGGACACACCCACTTCGACCAGGGCCCACTCCCCGGCGTCGCGGACGCTCTGCTCCACCTCGTCCTTTGCTTTGGCGTAGGCCTCCTCGATCGAAGCCGGATGGATGCGGCCATCCGCGACAAGCTTCTCGAGCGTGATTCTGGCCACTTCCCGTCGGACCGGATCGAAAGAGCTCACCGACACCGCCTCCGGGGTGTCGTCGACGATGAGGTTGGTGCCGGTGACCGACTCCAGATGGCGGATGTTCCGACCCTCGCGTCCGATGATCCTCCCCTTCATCTCGTCCGAGGGGAGGCTGATCACCGAAACCGTCGACTCGGTGACCACTTCGCCGGCAAGCCGTTGGATGGCGGTGGCGAGGATCCTCCGCGCCCGGCGATCGGCCTCCTCGCGAGCCTTGATCTCCAGGTCACGCACCACGATCATCGCCTCGCGTCTCGCCTCGTCCTCGACCTGTGCCAGCATCTCGCACTTGGCGGTGGCGACGTCGATGCCGGAGATCTTCTCGAGCTGGAAGCGCGCCTCCTCCTTGAGCTGCTCGAGCTCACCACGGGATGTCGTCAGCTCGCCCTCCCGGTCGATGAGCAGGTTCTCTCTCTGCGCCAGGTTTGACGCCCGTTGCTCCAGGGTCTCCTCACGCTGAGTCAGACGTGACTCCAGATTGGACAGCTCGAGTCTCCTGTGGGCGAGGGCTGCCTCCTCCTTGTCCCGATAGGTCTCGGCTTTGGCCCGGCCTTCGTCCTCAGCGGTCGCCAGGATTCGGGTGGCGTCGTGACGGGCCGCGGCGAGGAGATCCTCCGCGGTGATGACGTCCCGCTCCCGTCGTCTCGCCATCGCCAGCCTCGCCAGCAGATAGCCGAAGCCCAGACCGAGGGCCAACCCGAGCAGGATCAGTCCCACGGTGTTCGGCATCATGGCCCCTTTCTGCCGGATCGAGGGCCGTGGCTCGAGATGAATGTGGCCGGACCCCACCGGGTCCGGCACACGAAGAAGCAACACTCGGATCAGGGATGGCTCACCCTACCGTTGGCTGCTCCTCCTCTCTCTCACGGTGTCGTTCCGGTCTTGGTTTCAAGAGCTTTTTCGTGTGTCACCTGTCAGCTTAGCCCGTCGTCGGCGTGCTTCGACGAGCTCCTACGAGGTAGCCGACCCGTGGACGACCCACCGGTCATTCCTCGCTGACCAGACCCTCCTCGACGTCCAGATCCACCGTGACCTCGGGTCCCTTGACCAACCCCACAGCCTCGAACACCTTGGCTTGGAGCTGGAGGGCGATCTCGGGATTCTCCCGGAGGAACTTCTTGGAGTTCTCCCGACCCTGACCGAGCTGATCCTGGTCGAAGGTGAACCAGGCGCCGCTCTTCTTGACCACACCCTCGTCCACGGCCACGTCGAGAAGACTCCCCTCCCGGGAGATCCCATGACCGAACATGATGTCGAACTCGGCTTGTTTGAAGGGCGGCGCCAGCTTGTTCTTGGCCACCTTGACCTTGACCCGGTTGCCGATCGCCTCGGTCCCCTCCTTGATCGACTCGATACGTCGGATGTCGAGACGCACCGTGGCGTAGAACTTGAGGGCCCTCCCCCCCGGCGTCGTCTCGGGTGAGCCATAGATGACACCTATCTTCTCCCGGAGCTGGTTGATGAAGACCGCCGTCGTCCTCGACTTGTTGAGGGTCCCGGCCAGCTTCCTCAGGGCCTGTGACATCAATCTCGCCTGAAGGCCGACATGGGCGTCACCCATCTCACCCTCGATCTCGGCCCGGGGCACCAGTGCCGCCACCGAGTCGATGACGATCACGTCGAGCGCCCCGGAGCGGATCAACATGTCGGCGATCTCCAGGGCCTGCTCCCCGGTGTCCGGTTGGGAGATGAGCAGCTCGTCGACGTCGACACCGATCGCTTTGGCGTATATCGGATCGAGGGCGTGCTCGGCGTCGATGAAGGCGGCGATGCCACCGTTGCGTTGCGCCTCGGCCACGATGTGGAGCGCGAGACTGGTCTTACCCGAGCTCTCCGGCCCATAGAGCTCGACGATCCTCCCCCTGGGCACCCCGCCGATCCCCAAAGCCAGGTCGAGGGCCAGGGCGCCGGTGGAGATCACGTCGACCTGACGTTGCGCCGCCTCCCCCATCTTCATGACGGCTCCCTTACCGAATTGTCTCTCGATCTGGCTCACGGCCATGTCGAGCGCCTGTTTCCGTTCCACCTCACGTCCTTCCTGGGTCACGATGACCTCACCGTATCCTCGCTCACCGACAGATTCCGGCAAGCCTAACTCGAACGTCTGTTCGCACCGGTATTTACCGTCTCAGCCTCAACGTTTCAAGGGGGTCGTAAACCACACCGCCACGTGCCGGCCGGCTCTGATAGACCACGACACGGTCGCACACCCACCCGATCTCGATCCCGGTCTCGACCACCCGCGCCACGGCCTCGGGGGGTCTGATCCTGGAGAGGGTGAGATGAGGAGAGAAGGGACGCTCCTCGGGGTCGAGACCGGCGTCTACCGCCGCCGTCTCGGTGACTTCGTTGAGGGCCTCCATTGTCTCGGAGCCCTTGTCCACACCGAGCCAGAGGACCGTGGCCCGGCGCGGGTTGGGGAACGCCCCAAGACGCCCGAGGGTCACTCTGAAACGCCGCATCTCCTCGACGGGGGTGAGCCCGTAGAGGAAGCGCTCATAGACGGTCTCGTCCACCCAGCCCAGGAAGCGGAGGGTGACGTGCCAGTTGGGTGGCGGAATCAACCGCCCGGGCAGCCGCAGAGGCTCGATCCGCTCGGCCAGCGCCTGTCTGACCTCATCGGGTAGGGGGAGGGCGGCAAAGACACGTCTCACCACCAACGTCCGGTGAGGGCGAGACGGGTGTGGTGGAGGGCCGCGGTGGTCCCATAGGCCCGCACCCGCTCCCGGTCGCCGACCATCCTGAGCTCCCTGGCCATCGTCGCTTCGGGTGTCGAGACCCCGATGACCATGGTCCCCGGTGGTCTCTCCAGAGCCTCGGGGCCCGCCGAGCCGGTGACCGAGACACAGACGTCGGTCCCCAACAGCGTGCGGCCCCCATGGGCCATCTGCTCGGCCACTTCCAGGGTGACGACCTCTGTCACATCGGCCACGCCGAGGAGCTTGCGCTTCAAATCCGGGTCGTAGGCGACCAGCCCGCCACGGAAAACGGCGGAGGAGCCCGGCAACGTGGTCAGGGCGGCCGCCACGAGACCGCCCGTCATCGACTCCGCGGTGCCGATGGTCCAACCTCTCTCCACGAGCAACTCGAGGACCACCCGCTCGATCGTCACGTCATCAACGGCGTAGACGACCTCGCCGAGCAATCTGCGGACCTCCTCCTCGACAGGTGAGATCATCCGCTCGGCCTCGACTCGGCTCGGGGCCTTGGCCGTGACCCGCACCCTGATCTCCCCACTCGTGGCCAGGAAGGCGATCGACGGGTTGGCAGACGCCGTGAACAGGTCGTCGAGTCTCTCTGCGAGCTCGGACTCGGGGAGACCCCAGGTACGAAGGACCCGGCTGGCCACGACCGCGACTCCCTCCTCCGCGACGAGACGGGGAAGGACCTCGGCATGGAGTAGATGCTCCATCTCCGCGGGCACTCCGGGCACGCAGAAGACGTGTCTCCCCTCGTGTTCCAGGGCGATCCCGGGAGCCGTCCCCTTGGGGTTGGGCAGGAGCTCCGCTCCCGCCGGGTGCTCGGCCTGACGGAGATTCGACTCGGGCATCATCCGACCTCGCGCCGACCACCACGACCTGAGATAGTCGGCATAGGTCTCGGAGAACACCATCTCGCGACCGGTGGCAGCACACAGGGCCTCCCTGGTCATGTCGTCCTGGGTGGGGCCGATTCCCCCGGTGATGATCACCGCATCGGCCCTGTCCAGAGCGGCCCTGATCGCACTCACCGTCCTCTCGAGGTTGTCACCCACCACCTGCTGGTAGTGGGCGTCCATCCCCCTGTCGGCCAGGGCGGCGCCGATGACTGCAGCGTTGGTGTTGGTGATCTGACCGAGGAGCAGCTCGGTGCCCACTGCGATGACCTCGACGATCACACCACCACGGCCTCCATGTCGGGTCCATACACCCCGACGTACTCCACATCGAGCCATTGACCGGGCCGACCACCGTCCAAGGTCACCACACCGTCTATCTCGGGGGCGTGACGATAGGAACGGGCGACAGGGACGCCGTCGTCGATCTGATCGACCACGACACATGATCGAGATCCCAGCCAACGTCGGTTGCGGGCAACAGTCACCTCCTCCTGGACGGAGTCGAGATGCCGGAGCCGGTCCATCGCCGCATCGCGGGGTATCTGGCCCTCCATGGCCGCCGCGCTCGTCCCCGTCTCCGCCGAGTAGGGGAAGAACCCCGCCCAGTCAAGACCCGCCTCGAGGAGGAAGCTCTCGAGATCCTCGACGTCGGACTCGGTCTCCCCGGGGAAGCCGACGATGAACGAGGAGCGGGGTGGTGGCCTCATGTCCTGCTGCCCTCGACGACGGCCAACAACTCTGCCGAGTCGACGGCGTCCGCGAGGGTGTTCCATGTGGAGGCGCTCACCCCGCC
>JAKEHF010000167.1 GCA_022615295.1 Actinomycetota bacterium
AGGTGATGAGTGTCGGCGGTCCCGACTCCGACCACCGGCGCGCTCTCGCCGCAGAGGCGTTCTTCACCACGGCCGCCTACGACGCGGTGGTCGTGGATTGGCTGGGCGATGACCGGGTGGTGCCGCTGCGTCACGTCGGCTCTCTCCGCTATGGAGAGAACCCCCATCAGGGGGCGACCTTGTATCGAGAAGAGCACGCCCGGCCGTGGTGGTCCGAGGCGGTGTTCCTCCAGGGGAAAGAGATGTCGTTCAACAACTATCTCGATACCGAGGCTGCCTGGACCCTGTGCCACTCCCTGGGTGAGGGCTCTGTCGTCGTCGTGAAGCACACCAACCCCTGTGGGGCAGCCCGCAGCGGGTCGACCCTCGACTCCTTCGAGATGGCATGGGAAGGGGACTCCCTGGCCGCCTTCGGTGGCGTCGTCGGTGTCGCCGGAGAGCTTGACCCGGCGACGGCGGGCGCCATGGTCGGGCGCTTCATAGAGGTGGTCGTGGCCCGCTCCGTGAGCCCTGGCGTTGGGGAGGCGCTGGCGAGGAAGCCGGGGCTGCGTCTCCTCACCGCCCCGCCACCGGCTCCAGCGCAGGTCTGGCGGGGGATCGAAGGCGGGTTCTTGGCTCAGGACCCCGACCGGCTCGCCGAGGAGGACTGGCGTGCGGTCACCAGACGACCACCTTCCGACGAGGAGCTCGAGGCTCTGCGGTTCTCATGGGTGGTCGCCGCCCACGCCAAGTCGAACGCCATCGTCGTCGCAACGGGGACCCACACGGTGGGGATAGGGGCAGGCGATCAGTCCCGGGTCGGCGCCGCAGAGCGCGCCGTGGTCAAGGCCGGTGACCGGGCCAAGGGGGCCGTTGCCGCCTCCGACGCGTTCTTCCCCTTTCGTGACGGTCTGGACGTCCTGGCAGAGGCGGGGGTCACCGCGGTCGTCCAGCCCGGAGGATCGCGCAACGACGCCGAGGTCATCGAGGCCGCCGACGAGCACGGGCTGGCCATGGTCCTCACCGGGAGAAGGCATTTCCGACATTGACCGCAAAGACCCTCGACGGGAAGACGGTGGCCGAGGCTGTGAAAGCCGTGGTCGCCGCCGCAGTGCCCCAGCTCGGGCGGACACCCGGGCTGGCCACGGTGCTCGTGGGCGACGACTCGGCCTCGCACACCTATGTGCGTGGCAAGCGCCGTGACGCAGAGAGCGTGGGTATCCGGTCGATCCACCACGAGCTGCCGGCGACGACCTCACAGGATGAGGTGATCGCCCTGGTCGACATGCTCAACGCCGACGATGAAATAGACGGGATCCTGGTGCAGCTCCCCCTTCCCGACGGGCTCCACTCGGAGAGCGTCGTCGAGCGGATCGATCCTGCAAAGGACGTCGACGGTCTCCACCCGGTGAACCTGGGGAGACTCCTCCTCGGCAGACCGGGGCTGAGACCTTGTACCCCGAATGGTGTGATCCGCATCCTCGAGCACTATCGGATCCCTATAGCCGGGGCCCGGGTCGTCGTCGTCGGCAGGTCGTTCCTGGTCGGTCGGCCCCTGGCACTCATGCTCTCCGAGAAGGGCGTAGACGCCACGGTCTCGATAGCCCACTCACGCTCCGGCGAGCTGGCTCCCCTGACCACAACCGCCGACATCCTGGTGGCGGCGGCCGGGGTGCCCACTCTGATCACCGCCGCCCACGTCAGACCGGGGGCGACGGTGGTCGATGTCGGTGTCAACCGCACCGAGAGTGGTCTGGTAGGGGATGTCGACTTCGACGAGGTGGCGGAGGTCGCCGGGGCGATCACACCGGTCCCCGGCGGGGTGGGCCCGATGACCCGTGCGATGCTCCTCTCCAACACCATCGACGCCGCCAGGGCCCGCACCGGCCGCCTCTGAGAGGCCGGGACCGGTCGGGGGGCTAGGCTTTCGGTTCCGTCTCGTCTCTCGAGGAGTCTTCGTCATGGGCACACCGATCGCCATGGGACCGGATGGTCTCGTCGTACCCGACGACCCCGTCATCCCTTTCATCGAGGGTGACGGGACCGGTCCCGACATCTGGGCTGCCAGCATCCGGGTGTTCGACGCTGCGGTGGAGAAGGCCTACGGCGGGCAGCGGTGGGTCGCCTGGGAGGAGGTGCTCGCCGGGGAGAAGGCCAACACCATGACCGGCTCCTGGCTACCCGACGAAACGGTGGAAGCCTTCGGCCGGTTTCTTGTCGGGATCAAGGGACCCCTCACGACCCCGGTCGGCGGGGGCATCCGCTCCCTCAACGTGGCCCTGCGTCAGATCCTCGACCTCTACGCCTGCGTCCGTCCCATCCGATGGTTCCCCGGTGTCCCCTCACCGGTCAAGGAGCCCCAGCAGGTGGACATGGTCATCTTCAGGGAGAACACCGAGGATGTCTATGCCGGGCTCGAGCTCGCCTCGGGGAGCGACGAGGCGAGAAGGCTGATCGAGTTCGTCGCCGAGCAGTTCGGTTGGAGGGTTCGTCCTGACTCCGGGGTCGGGATCAAGCCGGTCTCGGTAACCGGTTCCAAGAGACTCATCCGGGCTGCCATTCGCTATGCGCTCGCCAACAAGCGGCGGTCGGTGACCCTGGTCCACAAGGGCAACATTATGAAGTTCACCGAGGGTGCCTTCCGCACCTGGGGCTACGAGCTGGTTGCGGAGGAGTTCTCTGACGTGGCCGTCTCTTGGGAGGACTGTGACGGCCGGCCCGGCGACCGGCTCCTCGTCCAGGATGTCATTGCCGACGCAATGCTGCAACAGATCCTCACCCGCCCCGCCAACTACGACGTGATCGCCACCACCAACTTGAATGGTGACTATCTCTCCGACGCCCTGGCCGCCCAGGTGGGCGGGATCGGCATCGCCCCCGGGGGCAACATCAACTACGACACCGGGGTCGCCGTGTTCGAGGCCACCCACGGCACCGCTCCCAAGTACGCCGGCCAGGACAAGGTCAACCCGGGGTCGGTGATCCTCTCCGGCGAGATGATGTTCCGCTACATGGGGTGGGCCGGTGCGGCCGACCTCATCGTCAAGGGTCTCGAGGGCGCCATTGCCGCCCGGACCGTGACCTACGACTTCGCCCGTCTCACC
>JAKEHF010000168.1 GCA_022615295.1 Actinomycetota bacterium
ACCCTTGCCCGATGGGCGCGGCGTGGGTAGTTTCCTGCCGGTTTGTCGCCGTAAGCGGGAGGAGCAGGTTGTCCCACAAGGATGATTGGCAGCTGCGGGCGCTGTGTCGTGGGAATCACGCCTATCTCTTCTTCCCACCCTCGACCTTCGAGCGGAAAGAAGAGCGTGAGCGTCGTGAGATCAAGGCCAAGGCCATCTGTGGTGTCTGCCCGGTGAGAGAGGATTGCTACCGGCACGCCCTGGAGATCCGCGAGCCGTTCGGGATCTGGGGTGGGCTCACCGAGGTGGAGCGTCGGAATCTGACACTGGTCGGCTGAGCGCCAATCCGCTCAGAGGGGTCGGCGTCTCTCCCCCACCCGCACGGTGAGACCCTCGCGGTCCGCCCACTCCAGGATCGGGATGAGGTACTTCCTCGACAGCTGGGTTCGGTCTCGCATCTCGGCGACCGTGAATGCGTCTTCGAACCCACGGATCACCTCCACGATCGTCTCGACCTGATCGGGAAGCATCACCAGATCGGGGCTGATCCTCACCAGATCGCCACGTCGGCACATGAGATGGATGAGCTCGATGTCGGCGCCCAACTCGGAGACCGTGGGAACGGCGAGACCACGCCCGAGCCGGGCGAGGACGCGGGCGGCCTCGTCACCGATCTCGACACGATGCCTGGCAAGCGCCACAACGGAATCCCTGCGCACCAGGCGGTCCGCGGCATCGACGATCCAGGTCGCCACCAGGATCTCGACACCGAGACGGCTCGCCAGAGTGGAGAGGGGAAGACCGTCGCGGAGGGGATGCTCACGATGGGAGGCCTCCACCGCTGTCACCGCCAGCTCGGTCAGCTCGTCGAGAAGCTTCCTCGTCATCCAGGTGTCGCCGATGCGCACCCCGTCACCCGGCACGCCGCCGCCGGAGTCGGTGGCGAGCTCGCTTGCCGTGGCCCGGCCCCTGATCGCCAGCAGGGCATCGGCGACCGAGCCGGAGCCTGCCCCAGGGTCGATTTCGCGGGCGAAAGCCAGCGCCCTCTTGGTCCGGCCAGGGCGAGGGTCGAGCACCCTTCCACCTCCCACCACGAGACGTCTCCCCGTGTCCCTGATCACGAAACGGTCCCCCACTGCGAGCGGCAGCATTCGGTCTGTCAGGAGGAGCATGATGTCGGCGTCGGCTGCGACGATCTCGACCGGACAGGACGTGGTGCCGACGTGGATCTGATAGTCGCCACGGCCCTCGATCCCCTCCACATAGCGTGTGGGGGACACCCGGGCCACGAAGCGTCGGGTGACCCGCCACTCGCCGGCACGGCCCAGCATGTCGCCTCGTTGCAGTCCCTCGGCGCCGCTGAGGTTGAGGGCCGCTCTCGTCCCGGGGCCGACCCTGTCGGTCTTGGTCTCATGGGTCTGCAGGCCACGGACTCTCGCCGTCTCCCCGGAGGGGTAGACGGCAAGCTCGTCGCCGACCGAGACGGCGCCGTCGAGGAGTGTCCCTGTGACCACGAGACCGACGCCCGCCGGGGTGAAGGCCCTGTCGACCCAGAGACGGGGGCGACCCAGGTCTCTGGGCCTGCTCGACGCGGCGAGCCGTCCCAGCTCGTCCCGCAGATCGGCGATGCCTTCGCCGGTGACCGCCGAGACCCCGATGACTCTCGCCGCGTCCAAGGCGGTGCCCACGATCCGCTCGGAGACCTCGGTCGCGACAAGTTCGAACAGCTCGGTGTCGGCAAGGTCCTTTCGGGTGACCGCAACCACGCCCCGGGGAACCTCGAGGACCGTGAGGACGCCGAGATGCTCCTCGGTCTGGGGCATCCATCCCTCGTCGGCGGCAACTACGAGCAGGGCGACGTCGATGGCCTCGATCCCGGCGAGCAGGTTCTTGACGAAGCGCTGATGCCCGGGGACGTCGACAAAGGAGACCTCGCCCGCCTCTCCCAGCGTGGTCCAGGCGAAGCCGAGGTCGATGGTGAGACCGCGCCGCTTCTCCTCGGCCCAGCGGTCGGGGTCAAGTCCGGTGAGACCCTGCACCAACGTCGACTTCCCGTGGTCGACATGCCCGGCGGTGCCTATGACCGGCATTCCAACACGACCCGGATCAGGGTCTCGTCCTCCGACGGCGCCACCGTGCGTGGGTCGAGGACCAGGGCCCCTTCGAACCGTCTGCCGACGACGGGAGTCTCGTGCGCCAGGAGACGCTCGAACATCTCGTCGGCGTCGCCAAGCCACACCAGGGTGGTTGGCAGCGTGGCGCCGGGTGCGCTCCCACCGCCGACCGAAGAGGTGCCGACCCGGACCTCGGCCCCCACCGCCTCCGCGATCCGCTCCGCACGCTCGGCTATCTCCTCCGCCGAGCTCAGGGCGGTCTCCCAGAACGGGAGACGTCGGACCTCGTCGTCGGCGTAGGCCTCGAGTGTGGCGGCGAGGGCGGCCAGGGTCACCCCGTCCACCCGGACCGCCCTGGCCATCGGGTGGCCACGTAGCCGGGCGATGAGATCGCCTCGACCGATGATGATCCCGCACTGGGGACCACCGAGGAGCTTGTCGCCGCTGAACGTCACCAGATCGGCCCCCTCCGCCAGGCTTTCCCGAGCCCCTGGCTCGTGCCTCAGCCATTCGGGGAGTGGCGCAGGCATCCAGGTCGCCCCCCGAGCGAGGAGACCCGACCCGATGTCGTAGATGAGGGGGACCCCGGCCTCGGCCGCGGCCGGGCCCAGGTCGTGGACTCCGGGGGTCCCGGCGAACCCGTCGACGCGGTAGTTGGAGGGGTGGACCTTGAGGATGGCCCCACAATCGTGGACCTGGAGGGCGGTTCGATAGTCGTCCACCCGGGTGCGGTTGGTGGTCCCCACCTCGACGAGACGGGCCCCGCTCGCCTCCATCACCTCCGGCAGGCGGTAGGCCCCTCCGATCTCGATCAGCTCCCCACGGCTCACCGGCACTGCACGACCCTTCGAGGATGCGGCGAGGGCGAGGAGGACGGCGGCGGCGTTGTTGTTGACCACCAACGAAGCCTCACAACCCGTGAGTTGGCTCAAGAGCTCCCCGACCCAAGACCCGCGCCGCCCCCTCTCCCCCGTGGTCAGATCGAGCTCCAGGTCGGTGGCGTGGCGCGCCGTCTCCACGGCACGTCTCACCGCCTCCTCCGACCACGCCGCCCTCCCCATGTTGGTGTGGAGGATCACCCCGGTGGCGTTGATGAGCGGGACGCCGGCACGGCGAGTGGCAGCTACGACGGCGGTGGCTCGGGCGATGCGGGGACGACGACGTCCGCGCCGACCAGCACGACGTCGACGTCGGCATTCCCGGACGTCGGCGATCCGCGGCCGCAGCCGTGCGAGCCACCCCAGCTGTCCGAAGGCCCC
>JAKEHF010000169.1 GCA_022615295.1 Actinomycetota bacterium
CAACGATGCGCTCGAAGAAGAGGCGCTCGAAACGAGCCCGATACCGGCCCAAGCCATGGCGGGCCAAACGCCGGCCACGAAAGAAGCAGCGGCGCGGGCCGCCGTCACTGCCCGGTCGATGTCGGCGGGCGACGCTTTGGGAACGTTGTAGATGTGCTCGCCGGTGACCGGGGAACGAACCTCGTAGTGGTCTCCGCCCGTGCCCGTGGTCCATTCGCCGGCTATGAAGAGCTCGAGATCGGTGGCCATGGTTTGAGCCTAACCCCGCCCGCCTGAGTGCGTGTCTGGCCGCCAGGCGGTGGTGCCTGCGGATCGGGCGGCCCGGTAGGCTGGCGACTCATGCTGACAGGAGTGCGACCATGAGTCTCCAGGGTCCCGACACCGCCGATTGGTACAGAAGGGCCTCCGCCGTGCTCATCAACGGGGTTTCCAGCCAGTTCCGCTACTGGGGGCCGGACGACACCCTCGTGATCGAGCGGGGTGAGGGCGCCTACGTCTACGACATGGACGGGAAGCGCTACATCGACTACCAGCTCGGGTTTGGCCCGGTGATCCTGGGACACGGTCACGAGCCCGTGGTGCGCGCGGTGCGTGAGGCGGCGGGCGCCGGGGTCAGCTTCGCGATGACCCAACGTCGTGAGGTCGAAGCCGCCGAGGTGATCCGCGGCGTGCTGACCTGGGCGGACGGCATGAGATTCACCAACACCGGCACAGAGGCGACCATGCACTCGCTACGTCTCGCCAGGGGGTATACCGGGCGCGACCTGGTGGTCAAGTTCGAGGGCGGGTATCACGGGATGCACGACTACCTCCTTTTCTCGACGGCCGGCGTCGCCCCAGATTCTTTGGGCTCCCGCTTTCGCCCCATACCCGTGCAGTCGAGCTCGGGGATCCCCGAGGCGATTCGCTCCTATATCCGCCCCGTTCCCTACAACGACCTCGCAGCGGCAGAACGAGCATTCCGGGACGAGGGTCATCGGATCGCCGCGGTGATCGTGGAGCCGACGCTGAGCAACGCCTTCGGACTGATGCCGGTTCCCGGATTCCTCGAGGGCCTCCGTCGGCTCTGCGACGAGAACGGGGCCTTGCTCGTCTTCGACGAGGTGAAGACCGGGTTTCGCATCTCACTCGGTGGGGCCCAGGAACTCTTCGGGGTAACACCGGACATCGCCACCTATGCCAAAGCTCTGGGCAATGGGTTCCCGGTGGCGGCGGTTGCCACCAAGGGCGAGGTGACCGAGGGTTGGGCCAAAGGCGGGATTGCCCAGGCCGGCACCTATTCCGGCAACAGCGTTGGTGTTGCTGCGGCGAGGGCCACGGTGGAGGAGTTGAAGACCGGTGAGCCTCTCGCTCGTGTGGAGAAGGTGGGGACCTCTCTGATGGAAGGGATCGATGGGATCCTCAAGGACCAGGGGGTGGAGGGGACCACTACCGGTCACCCGGCGATGTTCTCGGTGTTCCTCGGGAAGGGAGACCCCCGCGACTTCAGAGATGCGGCCGGCCACGACAGCCATCTCTATGACGACACCTGTTTCAAGATGATCGCCAAGGGGGTCATGCCTTGTCCCGACGCCCTCGAGCCGTGGTTCGTCTCCGCGGCGCACGACGAAGAGGACGTCGCCACCACGCTCCAAGTCTTCGAAGAGTCGCTGGCGGAGACCCTCGCCGGTAAATGAACCGTTCTGTGAAGGTCTTCGCGGGCCCTCGCGCCAAAAACCTCACAGAACGGGGGTCGTAAGGTGAGGGCATGATCCGCGTCGCCGTCTCCGGGGCCGGTGGGAAACTGGCCACCCCGATCATCCGGGCGGTCCGCATCTCGTCCGATCTCGAGCTGAGTGCTCTCTACAACCCGAGACGGGAGGGGGAGTCCATGGAGGGGGCCGTCGTCACCGGCGATCCCGACGCCGTCTCCGGGGACGTCATCGTCGAGACCGCCCATCCCGACATGGTCTTCGACAACGTCGGCCATTGGCGCACCAAAGGGTCCGCCCTGGTCGTCGGGACCTCGGGGTTCACCTCGGAGCGCCTCTCCCGCCTTCGCGAAGTGTGGGACGCCTCAACCCCTTGTCTCGTGGTGCCCAACTTCGCCATCGGGGCGGTACTGATGATGCGTTACGCCGCAGAAGCCGCCGCTCATTTCGAGGCGGTCGAGGTGGTGGAGAGACATCACAGCACCAAACCCGACGCCCCCTCGGGGACGGCACTGGCGACCGCCGCCGGCATAACCGACGCCGGGGGATCCTCCTCGGAGACATCCGCGGAGATGATCGCCGGTGCGCGTGGCGGCTTGGTGGGTGGGGTGCGCGTCCACTCGCTTCGTCTCCCCGGTCTCATCTCCCATCAGGAGGTGGCCATGTCCAACCCCGGGGAGCTGTTCTCGATCACCCACATGTCAACCAGCTACGACTCCTTCGCCGCGGGCGCTGTTCTGGCGATAAGACGTGTTGGCGGACTGGCTGCCGGCGTGCACGTCGGTCTCGACATGGTGCTCTGATGGCAAAGATCCACGGGGGACAGGTGATTGCCCGGGCGCTGCGCAACGAGGGGGTCGACACGATCTTCACCCTGACCGGCGGTCACATCGTCCCGATCCTCGACGGCTGCCACCAGGAGGGCATGCGAATCGTCGACTTCCGTCATGAGCAGGGCGCCGCCCACGCTGCGGAGGCCTATACCAGGCTCACCGGGCGTCTCGGGGTGGCGGTGGTCACCGCCGGTCCCGGGGTCACCGACACTGTCACCGCGGTGGCCACCGCACATCAGTCGGGTGTGCCCATGCTGGTCATCGGTGGCCGCCATCTGGTCCGTCAGGAGCTGAAGGGTGGTTTACAGGAGATGGACCACACCAGACTCTTCCCCTCGATCACCCGATGGGCGGCCACCGCCTGGCAGGTGGACCGTCTCGCCGACTACGTCGCTACGGCGGCCCGGCACGCCTTCGCCGGCAGGGGAGGGCCGGTTTTCCTCGATGTTCCCATGGACGTCCAGTTCGACATGGTGGAGGAGACGGCCCTGAGGCTCCCGGCGCACTACCGCGCCGCCCCGGCCGGTCTCGACGTCGCGGCCATCGACCAAATCGTCAAGACTCTGCAAGGGGCGGAGCGGGTGATGATCTTCGCCGGGGCCGTTGGTCCCGGCCTCAACCGTCTTGTCGACCTGGCCGAGATGCTTGGCGCTCCTACGTATCTCAACTCGCGGGCCCGGGGATCTCTCCCCTGGGAGCATCCGCTCCTCGGCAACTACACCCGATCGCGGGCGATGTCAGAGGCCCAGGTGCTGCTGGCCTTCGGCGTCGACTGGGACTTCCGCACCGGGTACGGCGAGAAGATCAACCCGGAGGCAGTGGTCGTCCAGATCGACGCAGAGGCGACAAAGGTGGGGTGGAACCGCCCGGCACAGGTGGGCTTTGCCGCCGACCCCCTGGCGGTGGTCGCTCAGCTGCTCGACAGGGCCGACGAGCTGCGGAGGGACGCCACCCCGGCATGGACGACCGGGATCATGGCGGCCGAGGCCGAAATGGCGGATCAGGCGCGCAAGGAAGCCGAAGACGACTCGGTCCCGGTCATGCCACAGCGGTTCGCCCGCGAGGTGGCTGAGTTCTTCGGGTCCGACTCGATCGTTGCCGTCGATGGTGGGGACATCGTCTCCACCACAGCGAGATGGCTCCGGGTGTCATCGCCCGGCCACGTGCTCGACCCAGGACCGTTCGGGACCCTGGGCACCGGAGCGCCGTACGCCATCGCGGCCAAGGTCGTCCACGGAGAGAGGCTGGTCGGTGTGGTCTTCGGTGACGGCGCCTTCGGCTTCAACGCCATGGAGTACGACACCATGGTCCGTCATGGTCTGGCCGTCGTCGGCGTCGTCGGCAATGACGGTGTTTGGGGGAACATCAAGACCTTCCATCGAATGGCCTACCCCGAGCGTCTCGTCGCCACCGATCTCGGGGTCAGGCCCTATCACCGGATGGTCGAGGGACTCGGCGGTTACGGAGAGATGGTCACCGAGCCGGCAGAGATCCGGCCGGCTCTGGAGCGAGCCGCAGCCTCCGGGCTGCCGGCGTTGGTCAACGTCCACATCGCCGAGACGATGAGGATGTCGTCGAACTACTCGCAGTGATCCTCATCTGAGCTCGCCGGGGTCATCCGGGACGTCGACGGCGTGCTCTGTCAGGATGCTCAGGGCGACGATGTCCAAGGCCCGCTCGTGGGTGGCGGCCAGGACGACCGGTGCCGCGGCACCGTCGTGATAAGCCCGCAGCCAGTTGCGGGCGGTGACACACCACCTGTCCCCGGGGACCAGCCCGGGGAACCGGTACATCGGCGCCGGGGTGATCAGGTCGTTGCCGATCGAGACCTGGTGGTCGAGGAACTCTCTGGTGACGACGGCGCATATGGTGTGACTGCCCACGTCTTCGGGGCCGGTGGCGCACGACCCGTCCCGGAACCAGCCGGTCACCGGGTCGTACCCGCAGGGCTCGAGTGCCCCACCAAGCACGTTGAGCTCGGTCATCAGAGGAGAACGACGGTGAGGGCGCCGATCGTCAGACAGTAGACGGAGAAGGGGGCCAGTCCCACCCGGGTGATCATCCGGAGGAGCCAGGCGATGGCCACGTAACCGGAGACCGCGGCGATGAGGAATCCTACGGCGAGATGCGACCACAGCGCATCACTCCCGATCACCTCGGGGAGCTGGAGTACACCGGCGGCTGTGATGGCGGGTATGCCGAGGAGAAAGGCGAAACGCGCCGACTCGGCGGGGACGAACCGGCGGCCGTTGCCTGCTGAGATGGTTGCCCCGGAGCGTGAGATCCCCGGGATGATGGCGAGCGCCTGAGCTAGTCCCACGGCGAGCGCGTCACGGGGTCGCCCCGCGGCGAGGGTCCGCTCTCCCTGACGCCGCAGATGACCGAAGGCCAGGATCAATCCGGTCCCAACCAGCGCCCAGCCCACGTTGGTCACGCTCTGCTGGAACCTCTCCACCTGCTCCTCGACGAAGAGGCCTATCGCCGCCGGCAAGGACCCGATGAGCACCAGCATGAGAAGACGCCGGCCCAGGGGATCGTGACGCGACCGGAAGACCCGGGCGACGTCCGACCGGAAATACACGATGACCGCCAGCAGCGTGCCCAGGTGAAGGAATGTCGTCACGGCGAGGTCGGGTTGGGCTATCTCCATTCCCAGCTTGCTGAGCGCGGCGGGGACGATGACGAGATGACCCGATGAGGAGATGGGGAGGAACTCGGTCAGACCCTGGACCAGGCCCCACACGATGGCGGAGATCATCCGGCCACGGTAGTTCTCACCCCGTGGAGACCAGGACCGCCACCCGACCCTCCTGTGACGCCGGGGCGACCAGGGCGGCGTCGTCACCAGGCAATGCCACCGCGCCCAGACCGGCATTGAGAGGATCGCTGTCGCCGCTCGAGACCACGACGCCTTCGAACACCTGTCGCGTGTCGAGCATGACGATCCGCACCGTGTCGCCTGCTCGTGCCGCCACGGGGAGCTCGATGCTCACCGTCCACCAGTCTTCGGGCAGGGAGTGCTCGCCCAGATCCGTGGTCAGGACAGGGTCGCCCTCGGCGATGTCACGTCTCGCCACCGACCCGAGGGCCACCGGCGTCAGCAGACCCTTCGGAACACTCCGGATCTCGGTGTTCTCCGAGCTGACCGCGGTTCCTCGAGCGATGTGGGTGGTGGCGAAGGGGTGCTCGACGACAGGCCGGGGGCCGAGCTCTATCCAGATGGCAACGACGACTATGGCCATGGCGGCGAGACGCCGGCCCCATGGTGGGGTCTGCAGCCACAACATGACGTCGAAGGTACGGGCCGGGAAGTCCCCGGGGAAGGGTGTCGTCAGTCGCCGCTGACGGCCGCAGGCGTCTTCTCGGTCTTGTCGGTCTTGGCCGGCTTGGAGATGGTCTCCTTGGGCGATTCCTTGCCGTCGGTCGAGTAGAAGCCCGATCCCTTGAAGACGATGCCACGCACGTGGAACACCTTCTGCAGGTCACCGCCGCACGTCTGGTGTCGCTTGAGCGGCTTGTCGGAGAAAGACTGGAAGACCTCGATGGTCTCACCACAGTTTTTACAGACGTATTCGTAGGTAGGCATGACGACCGCTCTTGTGACCCTGGAGGAGGGCAGTCTACTTATGATCCACGGATGCTGATCGCCCTCGCGATCGTTGGGGCCTATGTGGTTGGCAGCGTCGACTTCGCCGTGATCGTTGCCCGGATGCATGGTGTCGACATCCATCAGGTGGGCAGCGGCAATCCTGGCACCTCAAATGTCCTTCGCACCTTGGGCCGGGGGCCGGCGATCATGGTCCTGGTCGGCGACGCTTTGAAGGGCGTGATCGGGGCCGCCATGGGGTGGGCGGCTTCGGGACTGGCCGATCCCACGGTGCACTGGGCATTCGCCGCAGGTCTGGCCGCGGTGATCGGACACTGCTACCCGGTGTTCCACAGGTTCAGGGGAGGACGAGGGGTGGCCACCGGTCTCGGGGTCCTTCTCTTCACGCTCCCTCTCGTCGGAGTCGTCGTCTTGACCCTGTGGGGGGTACTGGCCAAAGTGACGAAGGTGGCGTCGATCGCCTCGATGACGGTCGTGGTGGTGACCGTTCCTCTGGTGCTCTGGCAGGGGGTCCGCGGCTTCTCGCTCCTCTGGTTGTCAATGACCATCGCGCTCGTCGTCTGGCGTCACCGAGCCAACATCGCTCGGATGGCCAGGGGCGGTGAGAAAAAGGTGACGGTGTGAGCATCGACGTCGCCGTGATACCGGCCGCCGGGAGGGGGACCCGGATGCGGCCGGCGACCCGGGTCGTGCCCAAGGCCCTGATCACCGTGGTGGACCGTCCGGCGATCCAATACGCCGTTGAGGAGGCGGCGCGGGCCGGAGCCAAGGAGGCGATCGTCATCGTCGATCTCGATGCCGGGCACCTCGTCGCCCAGCATTTCAACCTGGGCGGTGCCCTCCCCGGTCTCGAAGGCATCCACGTGAGACCGGTGGTCCAGGAGGAGCCACTCGGTCTGGGCCATGCGGTGGGCGAGGCGGCGCACATGGTGGGGGACCGCCCCTTCTACTGTCTTCTCTCCGACAACATCGTCAGACCGGGCTTCGACGTGCTCCCCCAACTCGCCGCGGGTAGTGACGACGGCACCGTTTCCGTGGTCTGTCTGCGGCGGCTCCACGACGCCATGCTAAGCCGGTACGGGGTGGTGATTCCTGCCTCAGACGTCGAACAGGACCTCCTCGATCTGGCGGGGGCGGTGGAGAAGCCGGGTGTCGCCGAGGCCCCATCGCGTCTCGGTCTCGTGGGTCGCTATCTGTTCACCCCCGAGATCCTCGCCATCCTCGACAAGCTCCCCCCCGGGTTCGGGGGCGAGATCCAACTCACCGACGCCATCAACCAACTCGGCCAGGCCGGGAGGCTGCGTGGCCACATCGCCGACGAGGACCTCCTCGATGTGGGGACACCGGAGGGTCTGCTGCAGGCGTCAGTGTGTCTGGGCCGGCACCGTTTCGGGCCCCAGGTGTTCGATGGCTTCTGAGCTTCGGCCGGCAGAGGAAGTCCGGGAGCACATCCTGGCGACGACCCGTCGGGTCTCCGACGTCGTCCTGGACTACACCGAGGCGGTAGGTCGGGTCCTCAGCGCAGCGGTGGTTTCTGACGAGGACGTCCCCCCCTTCGCCAACTCCGCGATGGACGGCTACGCCGTCCGCTCCACCGACGTAGA
>JAKEHF010000170.1 GCA_022615295.1 Actinomycetota bacterium
CCGGTGTTCATGGCCTGGAGCATGTCCAGGGCCTCGGCGCCACGGACCTCACCGACCACGATGCGGTCGGGACGCATACGAAGAGTGTTCCTCACCAGGTCACGGATGGCCACCTGACCCTGGCCTTCGATGTTGGCCGGCCGGGACTCCAGGGTGAGCACGTGCTCCTGGTGGAGCTGGAGCTCGGCGGCGTCCTCGACGGTGATGATCCTCTCGTCACCAGGGATGTAGGCGGAGACCACGTTGAGCGTCGTGGTCTTGCCGGAGCCGGTGCCCCCGGAGATGACGACGTTGAGGCGCCCTCGAACACAGGCCCTGAGGAAGTCGGCGACCCGCTGGGTCAGGGTGCCGAAGCTGATGAGGTCGGCCTCCTGGAAGGGGTCCACGGCGAACTTACGGATCGTCAGATAAGGCCCACCTATGGCGAGGGGGTGGATGACGGCGTTGACCCGGGACCCGTCGGGGAGACGGGCGTCCACCATTGGCGTGGCCTCGTCGACACGACGGCCGATCTGGCCGACGATCTTGTCGATGATCCTGCGGAGATGGACCTCGTCGACGAATCTGACGTCGGAGCGGTGGATCTTCCCCGAGCGCTCGAAGTAGACGTCGTAGGGGCCGTTGGCCATGACCTCGGTGACCTCGGGGTCGTTGAGGAGAGGGTCGATTGGGCCATAGCCGAGGACGTCGGAGGCGATCTCGTTGAGCAGGGCCCGGCGGTCGGCGGAGGTGAGGGGAAGACCCTGCTCCTGGTCGACGGCCCATTCCAACATCTCGATGACGCGGAGACGCAGCTCGGCGTCCGACATCCCCCTGTCATAGAGGGTCGGCCCCAATTCCTCCACCACCTTGAAGTGGAGACGCCCCCGCAGCTCCGACAAGGCGTCCATGCGGTTGGCGCTCACGTCATGCGCCTCGGTCTGACGCGCCATGGCGACTCTCTCAGATAGCGACGGCACTGCTCACCCCTTCTCTACTTCCTCCCGAAGAGCCCGGACTTGGCCGTGTGCTCTGGGATCTTCCCGGCAATCAACTCGGCAACCGACTCGAAACCCTTGGCCACCTTGGACTTGGGATCGGTCTCCACGACCGGCCTGCCCTCGTTCACCGACGCCGCCACCATGGCGTCCGAAGGGATGGCCGCGGCGATCTGCATCTTCAGCGCGCCCTCGATCTCCTTGTTGTCCAGCTTCGCCTTGGAGTTGCTCCGGTTCATGACGAGCCGGACGTTCGACGTGCTGAACTTGAGGAGCCGGAGCGTCTCCAGGGCCAGCTTGGCGTTCTTCACCGACGGCATGTCCATGTCGACCAGCATCAGGATGTCGTCGGACTTCTCGATCAGGGAGAGGATCAGCTCGTCGAGCATCGAGGCGGTGTCCACCACGACGTAGTCGTAGTTCTCCTTGAGCACGTCGAGCATCTGCATCAGCCCCGCGGTGGTGATGTCGTCGGCGAATGCCGGCTCGAGGGGGGCGGCCAGCACCTTGAGACCAGAGGGATGCTCTGTGAGCAGCGAGTCGAGGAGCTCCCCGTCGAGATGATGCAGCTCGTGTGAGGCGTTCACCATCGTGAAACGGGGCTCGAGCTGGAGCACGAGACAGACGTCACCGAACTGGAGGTCGGCGTCGACGAGGACGACCTTCTTGTCAGCAACCCTGCTGAGGAGCAGGGCGGTGTTGGTGGCGAGCACGGTCTTGCCACTCCCACCCTTGGCCGACATGATGGTGATGATTCGCCCGCCCTTGTCCCGGGCCGGCTCGCCGGTGGGGGTGACCACCTTCCTCTTGAGCACATCGTGGGCGAACTGCTCGATGGCGGCCTCGATCTTGGCCTCGTCGAGCGGGGCCTCGATCACATCGGAGACACCGGCCCGCATCCCCTGACGGAGCACGTCGGCGGTCACCTCCTCGGCGATGAGCATCAGGATCAGCCCCGGGTCCTGGTTGTGCAGGCTCCGGATCTGGTCCATCGCGTCCTCACCGTTGTAGGAGGGCCCGAGGAGGACCATGCGCACCCCGCCCGACTCGACGGTGGAGCTCGCCTCCTCGATGCTCCTGGCAACAGGGAGACGCCCGTCGAACAACTCCTTCGCCTTGGCGACGAAGTCGTCGTCCTGATCGACGACCAGGAGGTTGTTCGCATCCATCGACATCAGGGATGTCCTCTTACTCGCTCAGCTCGTTATCGGTTCAGCTGCCAAAGATCTGATCGACGAGGTCACCACCGAACAGGTTGTCGATGACGACACCATTGGTCTCGACCTCGACGAAGTCTGGCGGGACCAGGGTAAGCCACATCGATCCGTTCTCGAAGGCGTAGACGATGCGCTCGGCCTGCTCCGGGGTCACCTCGAGCGTGAACACGGTCTCGTTGATCTCCTCGACCGGCTCCTCACCCTCGGCCGTCGTGCCGTCGCCGGCGTCGGCGGGCACCTGACCGGTTTGGTCTTCGGTGTCCTCGGCGCGGATGTTCCGACCCACGGCGAGCACCGGGATGCCCTGGAGGACATAACGGGTGTAGGTGACGACCGTCTGCTCGGCGGTCGGCTCACCCTCGGTGCCGGTGTCCGGGGGAAGGGTGACGCCGTCGGACTCCACCGGGAGCTGGTCGAAGGCAATGTCGAGGGTGATGATCAGGTTGATCCTGTCACCGGCCTCGACGAACCCATTGACACCCTGGACGTTCGACGTCGACACCGTCAACGCCTGCTTGCCCGACGGGATCTGCTCGGCGAGCGGCTTGATGGCCACGGACAGCTGCACCCACTGGGACTCTGTGATGATCTGACCCGGTGAGATCGGGCCGGCGGCGACACGCCCGGTGAGGATCTGATTCAGCTTGTCCTCGCTGTCCAACACGTCGGTCGGGACGTCCTGGAGCTGGTCGGTGCTCTCCTTGATCGGACAGGTCCCGGCCGAGGCCAGGTCGAGCTCGGGGTCCTGACAACGCACGTCGGCCTGGAAGCTGGAAAGGATGATCGAGCCCTCCTGGCCCTCGGCGATGCCACCGGGACCGGCCCGGAACACAGTGACGACCTCCTGACCGGCCTCGGCCTCGCGCTGGACGTTCTGCAGGAAGTTCCAGATCGCCCATGCCGCCAATCCGGCGAGTATCAAGGCCACCAGAAGAACGATTGCTCTCCTACCCATTGAGTCCCCTTCGGTTGTCCCCTCGTCTAACCGTCGACATTGCCGCGACGGCTGATCGAGGGCATAGTACCGGCGGGACCATGCCCGCCATCAGCTTCAGGTCCAATTTCACAGTGGATTGTCGGACCTGTCCCCGGCAGTCTTGAGGATTTCACCGACATTCATATGGGGAGAAAGGCCCATTCGCACGCCGATCCGACCTCGATAATCCCGTGGACACAAACCCGAGGTTCGGGTCTCCTAGCGACGCCCTATCCCACGCTCCTTGAGCTCGCGAAGGATGGCTTCGAGCGAGGCGTCGACCGGCATCGGGGGTTGCTCCTCGGCCTCGGCGCCAAACTCGCGCTCGAACTCCCGCTGGGGACGCTTGGGCTTGCGACGGTCTTCGCTCGGCGGCTCACGTCTCTCGGTGTAGTCGGGCAGGGCCTGCTTGATGGAGAGGGAGACCCGGCGACGCTCGTCCTCCTTCTCGGTGATCTTCACCTTGACCTTCTGACCGATAGAGAGCTCGAGCTCGGGTGACTCGACCCTGTGGATGGCGATCTCCGACACGTGGACCAGACCCTCGACACCCTCAGCAACGGACACAAAGGCCCCGAAGGGGACTGTCTTGGTCACGGTGCCCTCGACGACATCGCCGACCTCGTGCTCGGAGGCGAAGACGTCCCAGGGGTCCTGGCTGGTCTGCCGCATCGATAGCGATATCCGCTCCCGGTCCCGGTCGACCTCGAGGACCTTCACGGTGACCTTGTCACCGACCTTGACAAGCTCCCCGGGATGATTGACGTGCTGCCAGGAGAGCTCGGAGACGTGGACCAGCCCATCCATGCCGCCCAGATCGACGAAGGCCCCGAAGTTGACCACCGAGGACACGGTCCCCTCCCTGATCTCACCCTCGGCGAGGTTGTCCATGAACTCGGTCCGCTCTTCGGCGAGGGCGTCCTCGAGATGAGCTCGCCGGGAGAGCACCACGTTGTTGCGCGCCCGGTCCAGCTCGATCACCTTTGCGGTGATCGTCTCCCCGATGAAGGGCTCGAGATCACGAACACGGCGCAGGTCGACGAGCGAGGCGGGGAGAAAGCCCCGCAGGCCGATGTCGACGATGAGCCCGCCCTTGACGACCTCGATCACCGTGCCCTCGACAGTCGCTTCGCTGTCGGCGATCTCCTGGATGCGGCCCCACGCCCTCTCGTACATCGCCCGCTTCTTGGAGAGGATCATCCGCCCCTCGTCGTCCTCCATGTCGAGGACCACGGCCTCCACCCTGTCCCCCACGCTCACCACGTCCTTGGGGTCGACGTTGTTGCGGATCGACAGCTCCCGCGTCGGGATGAGACCCTCGGACTTGTAGCCCACGTCGACCATGGCGCCCTCGGTGTCGACGCTGACGATGGTGCCTTCGACGATGTCACCGTCCCGGAACTGGAGCACGGTGGCCTCGATGGCGGCCTCGAAGTCGTCGAGATCGGCCCCGGTGTTAGTTGCAGCCGTCTCCGGGGTGACCGGTGCATCCACTGTCCCTCCGGCGGGCATCTCGGCGGCGGGCGTCTCGTCGGTGGCGGCGGGCGGGGTCTGGGCTTCGGGTGCCCCGGCGTCGTCGGACGGGGTCATGTCCTGGTCGGGGGTGGGGTCTCCCCCGGAGACGGTGGTCCCGGGGGTCTCGGGCGTCTTGGCCTCGCTCGGAGCGTCCACAGACGCGGTGTCTTGGTCGGATGGCATGTGTGGGTGATTACCTCTCAGAAGTGGACTCTGACGGGCGAGCCGTCAGGCGCCGTCGAGTGTAAGCCGCTATCCCCGGTTGCGCCAGCGGGTATCGCCTGTGGCCGAGAGGGCCCGGTTACATCTTGACGTCGGCGAGATCGTTGCCCCAGGCGACGTCCACCTTGAGGGGGACTTCGAGGTCGACGACATCCTCCATCGTCTCGACTACGAGCTTCTCTGCCACGACCGCTTCCTCCTCGGGGACCTCCAAGATCAACTCGTCGTGGATCTGGAGGAGGAGGGCGGTCTCCAGATTCTCCTCGCGGATCGAGGCGTCCAGGGCGATCATCGCCTTCTTGATGATGTCGGCGGCGGTGCCCTGCACCGGGGCGTTGAGGGCCATCCTCTCCCCCATCTGACGGATCCTGAAGTTGTCAGACTTCAGCTCGGGCAGATAGCGACGACGGCCGAACAGGGTCGTGGTGTACCCCTGGTTGCGGGCCAGGGTCACCACGGACGACATGTACTCGGAGACCTTCTGGAACTGGGCGAAGTAGGCGTCGATGTGCTCCCTGGCTTCCTCACGGGGGATGTCGAGACGGTCGGCCAGTCCGAAGGCCTCCATGCCGTAGAGGAGACCGAAGTTGATCATCTTTGCGGTGCGACGTCGGGCGGCGGAGACTTCCCCGGCGTCGAGCCCCCAGACCCGGGCCGCGGTGGCGGTGTGGATGTCCATTCCCCGACGGAAAGCATCGATCAGGAAGGGGTCGCCGCTCATGTGGGCCAGCACGCGCAGCTCGATCTGGGAGTAGTCGGCCACGAGGAAACGGCTGCCCTCGCCGGCGATGAACGCCTTCCTGATCGTCCTCCCCGACTCGGAGCGCACCGGGATGTTCTGGAGGTTGGGGCTGTCCGATGACAACCGGCCTGTGGTGGCCGCCATCTGGTTGAAACGTGTGTGGATGCGGCCGTCCCGGCCGATCAGCGGGAGATAGCCGTCGACGTATGTGGAACGCAGCTTCTCGAGCTCCCGATACTCGAGGAGGGCCTCCACCAGCGGGTGGTCGATCTTCTTCAGCACAGAGGCATCGGTGGACGGCTTCCCCGTGGACGTCTTCTTGAGCACCGGGAGGCCGAGCTTGTCATAGAGGATCGCCCTGAGTTGGTCGGTCGAGTTGACGTTGAACGGCTCACCAGCGAGCTCGACGATCCGGTTCTCGAGCGTGGTGAGCCGCAGCCTCAGATCCTCACCCATCTCCTCCAGATACCCCCGGTCGACCCCGATCCCCTCGTGCTCCATCCTGGCGAGAACGGGCACCAGGGGCAGCTCGAAGACACGGAACAGGTCGAGCTCCTCACGGTCGGCCAGCTCCTGGCGTAGGGCGCCGTCGAGACGCCGGATCACCTCGACCGCCCGACCCTCCTGGTCGAGATCGGGCCCGGCGTCGAAGGGCAGTGTCCCGGCTGTGGTGTCGTGGTCGGGTGACACCATCTCCACGCCGAGCACCCTCTCCGCCAGCTCGACGAGCTCGTAGGTGCGCTGCGAGGGGTTGAGGATGTAGGCGGCGAGGGCGGTGTCCATCCCCGGCCGGGTGAGGTCGTGGCCGAGATCGAGGAGGGTGCGGGCCAGACGCTTGAGGTCATGGCCGACCACCTCGACGACACCACCGTCGATGGCCTCGAGAATGGGGCCGGCGGCCTCGAAAGGGACCACCGCGGCCTCACCGGGCGCCCTGGCCACGGCAAGCCCGTAGTCGTCTCCGACCAGACCGACCACGAGGGTGTCACCGGCGACAAGGGAGGCCACGTCCCCGAGGTTGGTGAGCAACGTCGTCTCGACGTCGAGGGTCTCGGTGGCCCCACCCGTGGAGGGAAGCGCCTCCTCCAGGTCGTTCCACATCGAGTGGAACTCGAGACTGTCGAACAGCTCCTTCACCGTGGTCCGGTCCCACTCCCGCGTGGCGAAGTCCGAGGTCTGCTCCGCGAGGTCGAGGTCGTCGACAAGACGCATCAGATCCCTGTTGAGGAACACCTGGTCGCGGTTGGCGGCCAGGCTCTCGCGGAGCCGGGGGGTCAGCTCGCCCAGGGCGTCGAACACGCCCTCGAGGGTCCCATAGTCGGCGATCAGCCGGGAGGCCGTCTTCTCCCCCACCCCGGGGATCCCGGGCAGGTTGTCCGAGGTGTCTCCCCGGAGTGCGGCGTACTCGACGTACTGCGCGGGGTGGATGCCGTAACGCTCCTCGACGTACTCTCGGTCGGCGAGGACGGTGTCGCTGATCCCTCGCCGGGTGTAGACCACCCTCACCGGCCCGCCGACGAGTTGGAAGACGTCACGGTCGCCGGTGACGATCAGGACCTCCCATCCGTCGGCGACGGCCCGTCTGGTGATGGTGGCGATGATGTCGTCCGCCTCGTAGCCCTCCGCCCTGAGCTGGATGACATGGAGCGCCTGGAGCACCTCGTCCATCAGGGGGAGCTGGCTGCGGAAGTGATCGGGCGCCTTGGCACGGTTGGCCTTGTACTCGGGATAGGACTTAGTGCGGAAGGTCTGCCGGGACACATCCCAGGCCACCGCCAGGGCGTCGGGGTGATGGTCCTTGAGGAGACGTATCAGCATCCGGGTGAATCCGAACACCGCGTTGGTCACCTGCCCGGACTTGGTGGCGAGGTCCTCGGGAAGGGCGTAGAAGGCCCTGTAGGCGATGGAGTTGCCGTCGATCAGGGCCAGCGTGGGCACGAGGCCGACGGTACTAGCGGTTTGTAGACTTGGTCCCGGCTCTCCCCGATCCGTCACCCCGCCAAAGAGCTCGTCAGAGGTGCCGGAGGCGGGACTCGAACCCGCAAGCCCTTGCGGACAATGGATTTTGAGTCCATCGAGTTTGCCAATTTCTCCACTCCGGCGCTGGGATGATTTTAGGTCAGGCCTTCGGTGAGACATGCCCTGTCCGGTGACCACCGAATCGCCCAGGTAGGTTCCCCGCGATGACCAGCGGGCTCGTCCTCCACCCGGATCGGGTCTTCGACTCCGTCGCCGGTGTCATGTTGGAGGACCACGTCATCACCATCGGCGAGGGCAAGGTGACCCGGGTCGCCCCGGCGTCGGCATCGGATGTGGTCACCCGTCTAACCGGGATGACGATCATCCCCGGTCTCATCGACGTCCACACCCATCTCGTCGGACAAACCGATACCGGACGGGGATACGCCTCCCTGGTGGAACGCAGCGGGGCCCAGGAGGCCCTGATCGGTGTCAAGCACGCCGCCGACACCCTGCGCGCCGGGTTCACAACGGTGCGGGACATCGGGAGCTTCCGGGCCTTCGCCGACGTGGCGCTTCGGGAGGCGATCGAAGCCGGTTGGATCGAGGGGCCACGGATGATGTGCGCCGGCGCCTACGTCACCTGCCCCGGTGGGGCGGGGGACATCACGGGTCTCGCCGTCGACGTCGACGAGGTGCTCCCCAGGGAGCTCCGGTTCGGGGTGACCAGTGGTGTCGACCAGATGAGGGCCACGGTCCGACAGATCCTCCGGTACGGGGCCGACTTCATCAAGGTCCTCGCCACGGGGGCCGTGCTCACCTCGGGGACCAACCCGGGGGCC
>JAKEHF010000027.1 GCA_022615295.1 Actinomycetota bacterium
AGTCCCTGAAGAGCCAGGTCAACGATATCGACCGCGCCCTAGCCCAGATCGAGGCCGGTAAGTACGGGGTGTGCAACAACTGCGGCCGGGACATCGACCCCGACCGTCTCGCCTTCCGACCGGCTTCCATCCTCTGCGTCGACTGCAAGATCAAGGCCACTGCCTGACCGGCCGTGGGCCGCAGCCTGCCGCATCTCGCCCATCGCTTCTTCGAGGTGCTCCGGGCCAAGCCCCTCGACGCCGAGGAGGAGGCCCTGGCCAAGAGCTGGCTCGATGACGGTCTCTGGGCGCTGTTCACAGGGCAGCAGACGGCCGACCAGCGGCACGGTTTTCACGCCGGCGCCAAGCTACGGAACGTGGGGAGACCCGACCTGGCCGTGGCGGCGATGCTCCACGACGTAGGCAAGACGGCGTCGAGGCTCGGTGTGATCGGTCGTTCCGTCGCCACCGTCCTCATGACCCTGCGGGCGCCGATGTCACCGAGGATGAGGATGTACCGAGACCACGGTGAGCTGGGAGCGAGGACCCTCGAGACCGCCGGCGCCCCAACGATCGCCGTAGCCTTTGCCCAACATCATCAGGGGGAGAGGCCAGCGGAGATTCCGGACCGCGACTGGGCCCTCCTCATCTGGGCAGACGAGCCCGGAATGCCGGAGAGAGTGCCCGGGGGTTGAATATCCTCGGTCGGGGATGACCTTTCAGGTAAGGACAACCGTCTTCGAGGGCCCGTTGGACCTGCTTCTCCAACTGATCACACGTCATCAGGTGGAGATAACCGCCGTTGGGATAACCGGGGTGGTGGCGGAGTACCTCGCCTTCCTCGAGGAGATGGAGCATCTCGACCTCGATGTGACCTCCGAGTTCCTCCTGATCGCAGCCACCCTGATCCAGTTGAAGACGAGATCTCTTCTTCCGGCCGGGGATGAGCTCGACCTCGACGACGAGCTCGCGCTCATCGAGGAGCGGGACCGGCTCCTCTCACGACTCCTCGTCTGCGTCACGTTCAAGGACGTGGCGGCGCTGCTCCGAATGAGGATGCAGGACGGCGCCCGTTACGTCCCCCGCACCACCGGCTTCGACCAGGTGATGAGGACCCCGCCGGCCGTGGTTGAGATCCCGGCGACGGCTTCCGACCTGGCCAGGATCGTCTCCGCTGTGCTTTCGAGGAGGGACGCCGAGCTCGAGCTCGACCATCTCGATCTCGATCTGCCCAGTGTCGAGGAAGCGATCGCCGACCTGAGGCTCCGCGTTGGCGTCGAGTCGCGCTTCGACGACCTCATCTCGCACTGCCGGACGGGTGTCGAGGTGGCCGCCTACTTTCTTGCCCTCCTCGAGCTGGCGCGTTGGGGCCTCATCGAGGTAACCCAACGTGACTGGCTCTCGGAGATCGAGGTGCGGAGACGCGACAGTGGAGAGATCGACCTCACCTCCGAGTGGGCCACATGAACCGGCTCGGCGGCCTCGAGGCCGTCCTCTTCGTGTCGGAGGGCCCGGTGCCGACCGGGGAGCTAGCCGAGGTGCTCGAGCTCTCCACTGAGACCGTGGAGGAGCTGCTCACCGAGCTCGGCGCCCAGCTGGTCGAGCGTGAGGCCGGAGTCGTGCTTCGTCAGGTCGCCGGTGGTTGGAGACTGTTCAGCCATCCAGACGCCTATGCGTACCTCGAGAGATTCTCCAGCTCGGCGACGAGCCGACGCATGTCTTCGGCCGCGTTGGAGACCCTGGCCGTGGTCGCCTACCGCCAACCGGTGTCGAGGACCCAGATCTCCGAGATCCGTGGCGTCGACTCCGATTCGGCGGTGAGGACCCTGGAGCGGTTGGGTCTGATCGAGGAACGGGGCAGGCTCGGTCTCCCCGGAAACCCGGCGGTCTATGGCACCACCGGGCTCTTCCTCGAGCGGCTCGGTCTCAACGGACTCGACGAGCTCCCACCGTTGGCCGACCATGTGCCTCCGGCGGCATTCGTCGCCTCGCTCGAGGAGAGTCTTCGCCCCGGGCCTGAGTGATGCCGCGGGTCCGGATCCAGAAGGCTCTCTCCGCGGCCGGTGTCATGTCGCGAAGGGCCGCCGAAGCGGCGATCTCGGAGGGCAGGGTGGCGGTGGACGGAACGGTCGCGGTCCTCGGCGACCGGGTCGACGTGTCCAGCCAGATCCTCACCCTCGACGGCATCCCGGTGACCGTCGATCCCGAGGTGGAGACCTATCTGGTCTACAAACCGGTTGGTGTGGTCTCGACGGCCTCCGATCCCCAGGGGAGGAGGACTGTCGTGGACCTCGTGAGGAGCCCTCGTCGTCTCTACCCGGTGGGCCGGCTCGACGTCGACAGCGAGGGTCTCATCCTGGTCACCAATGACGGCGCACTCACCAATCTGGTCACCCACCCCTCACACGGGGTCACCAAGACCTATCTGGCCAGGGTCGAAGGCAAGGTGTCCCCGGCCACGCTGCGCCGGCTCCGAGAGGGAGTGACCCTCGAGGATGGGCCGGCGCAGCCGGTCGCCATCAGAGTGGTCGAGACGGGTCGGAACGAGTCCCTGGTCGAAGTCGTGATGGGGGAGGGACGGAACCGTGAGGTGAGACGGATGATGGCCGTCGTCGGCCACGAAGTCAGCTCCCTGGTCCGCACCGCGATCGGACCGATCCGGGACCCAGGTCTCAAACCCGGCCAGTCGAGAAGACTGCGCCCTGACGAGACACGCAGGCTCCTCTCCGAGACGATGGGGCCTTCGTGAGCGAGTGGGGTTTGCCCTCGGTCACAGCCCCGATCGAGGGATCGGTGCGCCCACCTGGATCCAAGTCGGTCACCATACGGGCGCTGGCCGTTGCTGCCATGGCGTCTGGGCGCTCTCATCTCTATGGCGGGCTCCATGCCGACGACCCTGCGGCCATGACCGGTGTCCTCAGGGGATTTGGCTCGGTGGTCGACACGTCATCGGAGCCGTGGACCGTGGACGGGGGCAGGCTCATGGAGCCCGAAGACACCCTCGACTCCGGCGAGTCCGGTCTGACCACTCGCATCGCCCTCGCAATGGCCGGTCTGGTCGACGGGACCACGATCATCGACGGAAGGGGTCGGCTCCGCCAGAGACCCATGGGGCCCCTGGTCAG
>JAKEHF010000171.1 GCA_022615295.1 Actinomycetota bacterium
GGACGAAACAAGTGCGGCTTCCGGCCCTTCGGGCCACCTCCCCCAACAGGCCTCCGGCCCTGGGGGAGGAAACAAGTGCGGCTTCCGGCCCTTCGGGCCACCTCCCCCAACAGGCCTCCGGCCCTGGGGGAGGAAACAGGTGCGGCTGTCGGCACCTATGGCCAGGTGACGGCTCAGGACGGCGCGAGCGACACGACCCGGTGGTCTAGCTTCTCGGGTTTCGAAAGGAACCGATGACCGGTGACGGCACCCCCCGGGCCAGGATCGCCCGGATCACCCCACCCCGTCTGCAGACACTGGAACAGACCGGTGGCCGCACCGCCACCTGGCTCGAGCTGTTCTACGACCTCGCCTTCGTCGTCGTGGTGGCGGTCCTCGGTGAGAGGCTGCATCAGGACGTCTCCTGGACCGGTCTCGCCTCGTTCCTCGGGTACTTCGCCCTCCTCTGGTGGCTGTGGGCGAGTCACACGTTCTATGCCGACAGGTACGACACCGATGACCTCGTATACCGGCTGCTCGCAACCGCACAGATAATGGCGGTGCTGGTCATCGCCGCGGCCCTGACCCTCGGGCCCGCCCAGTCGACCATGGTCTTCGCCGCCGGATACGCCACGGCCCGCGCCGTCCTACTCGCCATGTACACCCGGGTGTATCGCCATGTCGCCGAGACCCGGCGTCTGGTGGGTGGTTATCTGGTCGGGTTCGGGCTCGCCGCAGTCGTCTGGACGGCATCCATCCTCATCCCTGAACCGGGGCGCTTCGCCCTCTGGGCCGTGGCTCTGACCATCGATCTGGCGACGCCGTGGGTCCAGCGTCGTCATCAGGCGGCGGTGCCCCTCGACGTATCCCATCTCCCGGAGCGGTTCGGCTTGTTCATAATCCTCGTCCTCGGTGAGGCGCTGGCGGCGGTCATGACCGGGCTCCGTCATCTCGATTGGGCGCTGGGGTCGGTTGCGGTCGCCACCTGCGGGGTCGCGGTGGCCACCACCTTGTGGTGGATGTACTTCGACAACGCCGAGGGGAGCGTGGTGCGGAGGACCGATGCCGACAGCCGGACATGGCGACCCACCGCCTGGATCTACACCCATCTCCCCCTGGCCGCCGCCCTGGCCGGGCTCGGCGTGGCCGTCGACCACACGGTGACCACGGCCGGTCTGGGGCCGATGGACCCGGGTCACCGTGCACTGCTGGTGGGAGCGGTGATGGCCGCCTTGGGAGCCATGGCGTTGATCCAGGTTTCCTCCCTGACACACCCCAGGGGGTCGGTCAACCGGGCCGTCGCCTGGAACCGTCTCGCCGCCCTCCCCATTCTCCTCCTCCTCGGCACCCTCGGCGACCTCGGGGCGCTGACTGTGGTCGCTGGAGTGCTGGCGGTATGTGTCGGCGTCCTCATCGCCGACATGACGGCGGATCGGGCCGACCGTACCGGGGGGTGAGACCCTTGCCGGCGACTCCGATCGGCTCGACCGGCGTCGCCCCATAAGACCCGGTGGCGACGGTGTAAGGTCCGCTGTACTAGGGCACACAGTGGAGTTGGATGTGGTAACGCATCGTGGCCATATCGCCCGTGCCGAAGGTCATGTGGAGGCAAGAATGAAAAGACGTCGGCGTCTGACGCTCGTAGCGATCCTGGGTCTGGCCATTGCGGTCTCGCTCTTCATCCTGCCCGCCGCAGGTGATGGCCCGGTCATCGCCGACTTGGGGACGCTGCACCTCGACATGGGCCCCGAAGGCGATCGGTTCGTGTTCGACCCCGTGACAGGGGACGACCTGGAACAGACCCTTTCCCAGTCCAACTGCCGTCTCAGCAGCGACGAGTTATTGGTGGACATCACGGGTGCCGGGACCCAGCTCAACAAGCGGCCTTTCGCCGGTCTCAAGGATCATCGGATCGGTGTTGGTCAGAATGGTGAGGGGAAGGGTGAGCCCTGCGCCCGGATCAACAAGGATCTGGGTCAGAGCCTGAACCTCAGCCTGACCGGCTCCCTCGCCGGGGACAGCATCGGGTACGCCGAGATCGACCTCGGGTTCAAGTTCGACGGGGACGCCCTCCTCGAGCTACGCCAGGGCGGTCCCACAGGCAACCTGATCCAGACCGTGACCGTCCTCTGCAACAGTGTCTCCGATTGCGGGCCCGACTCGGGCGGTGCCGACAACGAGCGTGTCGTGCTCTGGCTCGACCCCGACGACGAACCCGACCCCGGCCACTGGCAGTCCTTCCAGCTGACAGGGGTCTTCGACACCATCACCATCAAACCCGGGAGCGCCGCCGCCTCGGGGGCGGTCTCCCTCGAGGCCGGTTTCAACGGATCCCCGCCCGGACCCCTCGGCGACTCCCTGGGCACCAACGACACGCTGTTCGGAGTGGTCCAGGCCTTCGACGGCGACATCGCCTGTGGGGATACCGAGACCCTGAGCGACGGAGGGAATGCCGTCTTCCAAACCACTCGGGGCTTCGACATCGACGGCGAGTGCAAGGGACCGGAGGACGGCCTGCTCTTCAACTTCGAGTCCGGCACAGAGGGCGACGAGCTTTTCGTCGACTTCGTGACCGAGCCGGTCGACACCCACCCCGACACGGTGGCTCAGTTCCTCGAGGTGATCACGTGGAGCTTCGACGCCCCACCGGATGTGCCCGGCGGTGACGATCAGCAGAAGACCCTCAGCTACGACGACCACCTCGGAGAGGGGAAACGGCTGATGCCGTGGTGTCTCCAGGATCCCCGAGACGAGAATGGCGATCTGCCCGTCGGGACCAGCACCGACCCGGTGGACCCTTCCATGTATCTCCCGTCCGGCCACACCTCATGTCTGATCGAGTCGAACAGCCATGTCACCGGTATCGCCGAGATACTCCAGTACCCGCTTGGGACATTCATCAAGGTCGACGTCGTCTACAACACCGGTGACGGCAAACGCTGGTCCAACTGAGGCGGGGAGGCCCCGAGCTCATCGAGCAGGCGGTGGGCCTGGGAAAGGACGTCGCGGTCGCCGGCGGCTGTTCTCGCCTTGACCAGCAGCAAGAGCGCTTCTTCGTAGATCAGCCTCTGCGCCCGGGCGCTGGCGAGCGCC
>JAKEHF010000172.1 GCA_022615295.1 Actinomycetota bacterium
CCCATCGGGCGGCGGTGGACACGACGAGCAGGGCGGCCATGGCGGTCATGGGCACGTAGAACCCCGGGACCATGTAGATCTCGACGCGGACCGCCTGGGCGCCGACGATGATCAGCACCACCCAAGCGACGGCCGAGGCGCGGCGAAGCAGGGACGCCCGGAACCGGGCCATCGCCTCGTGGACCGAAGGCAGTGGGGTCTCGATGGTCATGTGATCCGCTTTTCCCCAGTTATTGTCGGCTCGTCTCCCGGTCTGATCGAGGATTGATCTTGGCTTTGAGGTCTTTCGTGGACGGTGCCCTCTTCGCCGAGGTCCTCGGCGAAGGGTCGCCCCGGATCCTCGCTCTCCATGGCTGGGGGCGACGCGGCGCCGACTTCAGACCCAGCCTCTACGAACTTCCTGCCCTGGCACTCGACCTGCCCGGCTTCGGTGTCAGCCCTCCGCCGTCCGGACCGATGGGCGCCGCAGGTTATGCCGACATTGTCTCCCAGATCCTCCCCGAGTTCGATGGGCCTGTAGTCCTGATCGGGCACTCCTTCGGTGGTCGGGTCGCCATCTGCCTGGCGGGCCAAAACCCGGGTCTGGTGGGCGCCGTGATCCTCACCGGGACCCCGCTCGTGAGACTCCGCCCTCCACGCCGTCCCAGTCTCGGGTACCGGATGATCCGGCGTCTCAACCGTCTGGGTCTGGTCGGCGAGGCCCGTCTCGAGATGATGCGACAGCGACATGGCTCCCCCGACTACCGGGCCGCCACCGGGGTGATGCGCGACGTCCTGGTCACGGTGATCAACGAGTCGTATGAGGACGAGCTGAGGGCGGCCACCATGCCGCTCACCCTTCTGTGGGGCGCCGAGGACGATGAGGTCCCCCAACACGTGGCGGAGTCGGCCCTCACTCTCCGTGGCGATCTGCCCACCACCCTCCGTCTCGTGCCCGGTGTGGGTCATCATCTGCCCCTCGAGGCCCCCGAGGAGCTGCGTCGTGTCGTCACCGAGGTGATGTGATGACCTGGGCACTCGCGGCGGTCTGTGCCCTGGCGACGGTGCCCGCCGGGGTGCGCTGGCTCCGGGTGGCCCAACGTGAGCACTATCTGAGCCCGTCGGTCACCAAGTTCGCGTGGCGCTGGTGGCGGAATGGGCTCCTGAACCCGGCCGTCTTCGGGCTGGCGGTCGCCGGGCTGGTCGGCACGTTGTGGGCGGACTGGCCCGGGTTGTTCGTGGCGTTGTCCTCGATCGGCCCCCGGGGTCTGCCGCTCCGGGGTCGCACCACCCCTCTGCGCTGGACGCCGCGTCTGAGACGTCTCGCCGTGACGGCAGGTCTCTTGGTGGGGGTGGTCTATGTTGCCGGTGCCCTGGTCGCGACCCCCATCGTCGTGGTGGCGGGTCTATTGCTGCTCCCCGTCGTCGTCGATCTGGCCCTGTGGCTGCTCGCCCCCGTGGAGTGGGTCCTGGCCTCGAGGTGGGTGGAGAGGGCCGACGGAAGGCTGAGAACGGTGGCGCCCAAGGTGGTGGCCATCACCGGCTCCTATGGGAAGACGACCACGAAGGGGTATGTGACCCATCTCCTCTCCGCCGGTCATCGTGTCGTGGCCACGCCGGCGTCGTTCAACAACCGTCTCGGTCTGGCCAGGGCCATCAACGAGAGCCTGGTGCCGGGCACCGAGATCTTTGTCGCCGAGATGGGCACCTACGGTCGGGGGGAGATCGCCGACATGTGTCGTTGGGTGACACCCACCGTCGGGGTGATCGTCTCGCTCGGCCCGGTGCATCTGGAGCGTTTCCGGACCATGGAGCGGATCGTGGCTGCCAAGTCCGAGATCCTCGACGGGGCCCGGGTCGGGGTGATCTGCGTCGACAACCCCCTTCTCGCCGCCCTGGCCGAGGAGAGGGCCCTAGGGATGCCCATCATCGAGACATCGACCACCGAGCGGGGCCGGGTCGGGATCGCCCAGGGCGCCGTGGTGGTGGACGGGTCCCCCTTGGGCGACCTCCCCGCCGGGGTGTTCGGGGCCAATCTGGTCGTGGCGGTCGGGGTTTGTCTGGCCCTGGGTGTGGACATGGGTCTGGTGGCGCGGCGTCTCGCCGAGCTCCCCACCCCGGAGCATCGTCAGACGGTCCAATTGGGGGAGACGGGGGCGACGATCATCGACGACACCTTCAACTCCAATCCGGACGGGGCGAGCCGTGCCCTCGGGCTTCTGGCCGGCACCGGTTCGGGGAGGAAGGTGGTGGTCACTCCGGGGATGGTGGAGCTGGGGCCGATGCAGGCGACGGCCAACGAGACCCTGGGCCGGGAGGCGGCCGTGATCGCCGACCATATCGTGGTCGTCGCGGCGACCAACAGGGCCTCCCTGCTGCGTGGCGTGGCAAACGGCCGGGCGACGGTTACCGTCGTGGGCTCGAGGGAGGAGGCGGTGGCCTGGGTCCGGCAGAATCTCGGCCCCGGTGACACCGTCCTCTACGAGAACGATCTCCCCGATCATTACCCATGAGCGAGACGAGATGACACGGCCCCTGGTCCTCTTTGGCGGCCCCTCCGACGAGCACGACATCTCGGTGCTCACCGGTCTCCAGGTGGCGAGGGCCCTGGGGGACGTCGACGTCGTCTTCTGGTCGAAGACGGGGGTCTGGTACCTGGTCGGGGCCGATCTCGAAGCGGCTGACTTCGCCGAAGGGGTTCCCCCGAAGGCCCGTGAGATCGACTTCGTCGCCACCCCCGGCCAGGGTTTCATGGCGAAGAGACGTTCGCTACGACCTTCGGCGGTGGTGATCGCCTGTCATGGCGGGCCGGGTGAGGACGGGACATTGCAGGGTCTGCTCGATCTCGCCGGTCTCCGCTACACCGGGCCGGGTCAGGCCGCATCGGCACTGGGCATGGACAAGCTGGCCTTCGGGGCGGCCATGGCCTCATCCGGTCTCCCCACCCTGCCCCGGGCGATGGTGGTCAGCGGCGCGGAGGACCCGCCCGTCTTCGAGGCTCCCTACATCGTCAAGCCCCGGTTCGGTGGGTCGTCGATCGGGATCGAGGTGGCGGGGGACTGGCCGACGGTGCTGGCGTTGAAGCAGAGGTCCCACTTCCTCGACCAGGGTGCGGTGGTGGAGCCCTATCTCGTCGGCAGCCGGGACCTCCAGGTGGCGGTGCGCACCCATCCCGGGTTCGAGATGTCGGCCGTCGAGGCCCCCTCGCGTGCCGCCGAGGGCATCTACAGCTACGACCAGAAGTACCTGGCGTGGGGTGGCGAGGTCAGCTCGGGCCGGGAGTTGCCGGCCATTCTCCCGGCGAGCCTCGTCGACGAGGTCGGTCGTCTGGCGCGACGGGTCACCGAGGTCGCCGGGCTGCGGGGGATCTGTCGCATCGACTTCCTCGACAAGGATGGGGTGCTCTATGTGAACGAGGTGAACACGATCCCGGGCTCGATGGCGGCGTATCTGTGGATCGACCCCCCGATCGAGCGGGCCCGATTGTTCAGGGACATGGTGGATGAGGCCGTCGGCTCAACGACACGGGTGTTCTCGGTTGCGGGCAGCGACGGGACGGCGCTGCGAAGCGCCGGGGCCATCGCCTCGAAGCTCGGGTGAGCTAGAGGTGCACTACCGGGCAGGTCAGGGTGCGGGTGATGCCATCCACGGCCTGGATCTTGGCCACCACCAGCTTTCCCAGTGAGTCGACGTCGTCACTGTTGGCCCTGACGATCACGTCGTAGGGGCCGGTGACGTCGTCGGCGCTCTCGACGCCGGGGATGTTACGAACCTGCTCGGCAACGACGGCGGCCTTGCCGACCTCCGTCTGGATCAGGACATATGCCTGCACAACCAAGTGAGCCTCCTAACGCTCGGGGGGTCCGGCGACACTAGTGGATCGCGACCGGCGCTGACCTAGTACCCGTCCTGACCGAGACGCACCTGGGTGACGTAGTGACGGCCCTCCTCCTCGACGGTGTCGAAGAGGAGCCGTTGCCCCTGGCGCAGGGTGCGGAACACCGATCCTCGCAGGGAGCCGGGGCGGAGGAGCACCTCGGTGTCATCGGTGTCACGGACGACGATGCCAACCCCGGTGACGGGGTCGTAGCTCTTGACGACCCCTTGCTCCATCAGGCCTTTACAACCTTGCCGGCGCGGATGCACGAGGTGCACACCCGGGCCTTGCGGGTGTTGGAGCCGTGAGCCACCCGTATCTTCTGGATGTTGGGGAGAAAACGCCGGTTCGCCCGCTTGTGGGAGAAGCTGACGCTCTTGCCATAGCTCGGCTCCTTGCCACAGATCTCACACCGGTAGGACATGTCGCGTCTCCTGGAGGGAAGCCTGGAAGGGCCGGGTGGAACCCGACCGGGTGCCATCCTAGCGATACCCGGGATCAAGTCCCATTTCGCCGTTACCGTGGTGTTCGTGGCTTCCCTGGCCCGGCTCACCGAGGTGGAGACCACCGAGATCAAGGGCATCGGGCCGGTCACCGCCCGGATCCTGGCCCAGGCGGGCATAGTCTCGGTGGCCGACCTGCTGCATCACGTGCCCCACCGCTACTTGGAGTCGCAGGGCACCACCATCGGTGACGCCCCACTGGGGACCGACATAACGGTGGTGGGGGAGCTCCGCACACTCAGGGATCGGCGACCGAGACGAAATCTCCTCATCATCGAGGGGGTGCTCTCCGACGAGACCGGGATGATGACGGTGATCTGGTTCAACCAGCGTCATATCCTCGGTCTCCAACCTGGCACCTGGATGTCGGTGACCGGGGTCATGGAGCGTTATCGGGGGAGTCTCCAGATGAGGGCCCGTAAGACCCATGTCATCGGGCCCCAACCTGTGTTCAATCGTGAGCACCAGATCTTTGGTGTCCATTCGGTGATCGGCACGCTCAAGATGGGGAACATCCAGGCTTGGATCAGGTCTGCGCTTCGACGTTCCCAACCCATCGAGGACCCGGTCCCGGTGGAGTTTCTCGCCTCCCATGGTCTCACCAGCCGGGACACGGCCTATTCCGACATCCATTTTCCGACGACGATGGAGAATGCCGGTCACGCCCGACGACGGCTCATCTACGACGAGTTGTTCCGGCTCGAGCTCGCCCTCGCCTTGCGCAAGCGACGACGCATGGAGGAGTCGGTCGGAATCGCCCACGACCCCCCCGGAGAGCTGAGGGGACGGTTCCTCGCCGGGCTTCCCTACTCCCTCACCGCGGCCCAAGAGCGGGTGATCGACGAGATCAGAGGGGATCTGCGGGCCCCCCATCCGATGCATCGGCTCCTCCAGGGCGAGGTCGGCTCGGGGAAGACCGTGGTGGCCGTGGCCGCCCTACTCGACGGTATCGAGGGGGGATGGCAGGGGGCGATCATGGCCCCGACGGAGGTCCTCGCCGATCAGCACTTCCTCGGGGTGACCAGACTCCTCGCCGACGCCGGCATCGCCCCCGAGCCGTTCGGTGACGGTGCCCGAGTCGGCATGTCAAGTCTCTTCGACCACGGGCGTCCCGTAGTCAAGGTCGCCCTGCTCACCGGGTCGACGGCCGTAGCCAACTACGACCATCGCATCACGCGACAGACCCTTGTCGACGACATCGCCACCGGCCAGGTCGATCTCGTGGTGGGCACCCACGCCCTCATCCAGGAGGGTCTGGACTTCCATCGTCTCGGGGTGGCCGTGGTCGATGAGCAGCATCGTTTCGGTGTGTCCCAGAGAGTCGAGCTGCGCGAGAAGGGGGCGGTGGCCGAGCCCGATCTCCTGATCATGACGGCCACCCCCATACCCCGAACCCTCTCCATGACGCTCTACGGCGATCTCGACGTCTCCGTCCTCGACGAGATGCCCCGGGGTCGGACTCCGGTCAAGACTCGGCATCTCCATCGCGCCGAGGAGGGTGTTGCCTGGACGATGGTGCGCGAGGCGGCCGCCGCCGGTCGTCAGTGCTTCGTGGTCTGCCCCCTCGTCGAGGAGAGCGGCAAAGTGGAGGCGGTGTCGGCCACTGCCGAGCACGAGCGGCTCTCTGCAGTCTTCGCCGATCTCCGTGTCGGCCTGATCCACGGGCAGATGCGGCCCGGCGAGAAGGAGGAAGTCATGACAGGTTTCCGAGCCGGCGACGTCGACGTCCTGGTGTCGACAACCGTCATCGAGGTCGGGATCGACGTGCCCAATGCCACTGTGATGGTCGTCGAGGACGCCGATCGTTTCGGGCTCAGCCAGCTACATCAGCTACGGGGTCGTGTCGGTCGTGGTGAGCACCCAGGGTCGTGTCTTCTTATCGCCGATCCCGGCACCGAGGAGGCAGAGCAACGTCTCACCGCCCTCGTCGGGATCAACGACGGTTTCGCCCTCGCCGAGGAGGACCTCCGTATCCGTGGCCAGGGAACGGTCTTCGGGACCAGACAATCGGGGATGAGGGATCTCGTCCTCGCCGACATACTCACCGACCTCGACCTCCTGCTGGCGGCGAGGAGGGACGCATTTGGGCTCGTCGACGCCGATCCGGAGTTGACGGGGCATCCGGATCTGGTGTTCGAGATCAGGGCCATCCTTGGAGACGAGGTCGAATGGCTCTTCGTCTCCTGAGATGAGGATCATCGCCGGCGCGGCGAAGGGGCGTCGTCTCCGGGCTCCCGACACGCCCCAAACCAGACCGGCCACCGACAGGGTGAGAGAGGCGGTGTTCTCCTCCCTGGGCGATCTGGTGGCGGGAGCTCGGGTGGCGGATCTCTATGCCGGGTCGGGCTCATACGGATTGGAGGCCTTGTCGCGAGGAGCGGCCACAGCGGTGTTCGTCGAGAAGGGACGGAAGGCGTGTGAGACGTTGCGCGCCAACATCTCGGTGGTCGGTCTCGGCGGGGAGATGCGCAGGATCGACGTCGACGACCATCTCGAGGATGCCGACGAGATCTACGACCTGGTGTTCATCGACCCGCCTTGGGATACGCCGGCAACAGCGATGGAGAGGCGTCTCGACATCCTGGATCGTCGCTTGGCTTCCGGGGGCTCGGTGGTTCTCACCAGACGGAGCGGCGAGCCGGCTCCCGAGCCGCCGGAAACCTGGCGGGTTGCCACCGATAAGAGGTATGGAGATACCAGAATCCTCAGGTACGAGAAGCTGAAGGCCCGCCCATGACAACCGCCCTATGCCCGGGGAGCTTCGATCCGCCGACCAGCGGGCACATGGATGTGATCGATAGAGCCCTTGGGCTCTTCGACCGTGTGGTGGTGGCGGTGATCGACAACCCCTCGAAGACGGCGATGTTCACCGCCGCGGAAAGGGCGGGCTTCTTCAAGGAGATCTATGGGGAAAGGCTGGATGTGACCACCTTCGGCGGGCTCCTCGTCGACCATGTCAGGGCGATGGGGGCGGACCTGGTCGTCAAGGGGCTGCGCACCGGGGGAGACCACGAGTACGAGACCCAGATGGCCCAGATGAACCGGCATCTCAGCGGTGTGGAGACCCTTTTCATCCCGACACGACCCGATCTGGCGTACATCTCGTCGTCGCTGGTCAAGGAGGTGGCGAGACTCGGTGGATCGGTGAGCGGTCTGGTCCCCGACGTTGTGGAGAAGGCACTCAAGGAGCGCTTGTCATGACTCAGGAAACAGAGACGACCGAGGGCACCGAGCTGATCATCGACGCCCGCACCGAGACCACCGACATACTGGACATGGTCGACGACTTGATCGTCCATGTGCATGAGGCGAAGGGGATGCCCCTGTCGTCGAGCGCCCTGGTCGACCGGGACATGATCCTGGCCAAGCTCGAGGGTCTGCGGACCGTGCTCCCCGACGAGCTCAAGGCGGCGCGCTGGATGGTCCGGGAGAGAGAGGCGTTCATCGCCAGGACGAACGAGAAGGCCCGCGAGATCGTGGGTACCGCCCGATCCGAGGCCGAGGGTTTGGTCTCGGAGTCGAGCATCGTCGCCGAGGCGGTGGAGGAGGCCAACATCCTGGTGCGGAGGGCCGAAGGAGAGGCACGCCGGCTCCGCCTCGAGGCCGAGGACTACATCGAGAAGAGCTTGGAGCGTGTCGAGCATCTTCTCGGTGCGATCCTCAGCCAGATCCAGGGGGCCAGGGACGAGCTGCATCGGGCGAGGCCCAAACCGC
>JAKEHF010000173.1 GCA_022615295.1 Actinomycetota bacterium
GTGGAGCTGAGGGGATTTGAACCCCTGACCCCTTGACTGCCAGTCAAGTGCTCTGCCAGGCTGAGCTACAGCCCCTGGTCGGGGTGAGAATCTTACGGGGCAACGTCCCGCAAGGTGAACCTCATCCATAAGTGGCGACCAGCGTCCTACCCACCGTCGCCAGCTCGGAGCGCAGCTCCTCCGGTTCGACGACGTTAAAAGGCAGACCCAGGTTGAGGAGGAACCTGGCCAGCCAGTCGAGCTCGTCGGCCCCGATGACCAGGCGTGAGCTTCCGTCGTCGATCGACTCGAGGGTTCCCACGGTTCGTGGCACGTGTCGGGCGGCAACCTCCAGTGGAACACCCAGCTCGATCACGGCACGATGGACCCAGACGTCGACGGCGATTCCCCGGGTGACCAGCTCCACGGGATCTGGGTTTTGACGACGGGTCGACTTCATCCCTGTGGCCTTCGCAGATGACACCCGGTCCAGACGGAACGTCCTCCAATCGTCCCGGTCCATGTCGAAGGCGGCCAGATACCAGCGGCGACCGGTGTGCACCAGACGCAGTGGCTCCACGTGACGTTCGCTGGCCCTCCCCTGACCGTCGATATAGGAGAAGCGGATCCTCTGCCGGGCCCGGGTGGCCGCCGACGCGACAGCGAGGGTCTGGGGGTCGATACGGGTGGCCCGGACCCCGGGCACGGTGACCGTCGCCTGGGCGATGTCCTCGAGTCTCTCCCGGAGACGCCCGGGGAGGACATGCTCGAGCTTGGTCATCGCCGAGATTGACGACTCCTCCAGCCCACCGACGACCGCCGCCGAGGTCAGCCTGAGCCCGAGAGCGACTGCAACCGCCTCATCGTCATCGAGGAGCAGGGGAGGCAGCTTCCCCCCCGCCCCCAGGCGATAGCCGCCTCCCCGGCCGGCGACCGCCTCCACTAGATAACCCAGCTCCCGGAGTCTGGTGATGTCCCTGCGGATGGTCCTGGTGGTCACCTCGAGCCAACGGGCCAACTCCTCGGCGGTCCAATCGATGCGACCCTCGAGAAGACCGAGCAGCTTGAGCAGGCGTTCCGCACTCTCCATACCAATGCCAAGATCGGTGTTTATGCGGACAGATCCTGTCCGCATATGGCTGTAGCTTAACCGACATGATCATCCTCATCACCTACCCAGAGGTCAAAAGGCTCCATCAGGACAGGGTGAGACGCTCACTGGCCCGCTACGAGCAGACCCGGAGACCGGATCCCCCGGCCGAGATACCGGCAAATGTCATCGAGCTCGCCTTCGGGACCCACTGCGAGTGCGAGGAGAGTGTCGGTGCCTGAGTGGTCGACGACCGTCGATACCGAAATCGGGTCGATGGTCTGTCGACCGCTGACCCCCGAACGCTTCCCGGACATGGAGGTCGTCTTCGGGGTGACCGGTGTCGCCAGAAGGTGCTTCTGCATGCACTGGCGACGACCCGATGGTGGCTTCGCGGACAAGCGGGACAATCGCGACCGATTCGAGACACTGACGAGGGAAGGCCCGCCGCCGGGTCTGCTCGGGTATGTGGAGGGCAGCCCGCTGGGTTGGGTCCAGGTGGGCCCACGCCATCTCTTTCCCACCATCGGCCGCTCCCGTCTGCTCAAACCCGTCGACGACGTCGAGACCTGGTCGATCAACTGCTTCGTTGTGAAGACGGGCCATCGTCGGAGTGGCATCGGGACGGGTCTTCTCGCCGCAGCGATCGAGTACGCCGCGGCCCAGGGAGCCCGGGTTCTCGAGGCCTACCCGGTGGACGGGGAACGCGCCTCGGTCGTCGACTTGTTCACGGGGACCCTGGGAATGTTCGCCGTCCACGGATTTGCCGAGCTGCTCCGGCGGAACGAGGACCGGCCCATAGTCCGGCTCACCATCTGACCGTTCAGAACTCGGTCGGGGTTTCGATGACGACCGGCTCCTCCCAGCGGATCCGCTCGGCGTCGCCCCAGAGACGCTCGAGCGAGTAGTACTCCCTGGGGCCCGCCTGGAAGATGTGGACGATCACGTCCCCGAAGTCGATGAGAACCCACTCCCCCTCGTTCTCCCCCTCGACCCGGAGCGGTTTGACACCACACACTGCGGCGACCCGTTCCTCGACGTACTCGGCGAGGGCTTGTACGTGCGGTCGCGAGGACCCGGTGGCGATCACGAACACATCGGTGAGGAAGAATGCGTCCTCGACGTCGAGCAGGACGATGTCGACACCCTTCTTGGAGAAGATGGCCTCGGCTGCGACCCGGGCCATCTCGACACTCCGCTCTACGACACTTCCTCCGTGCTCATTCAGCTCCCACCATATCGTCACCTCACGTCTCCGTGTACAGCCCGTTCTCAACGATGTAGCGGTGCACGCCCGCGGTCACCAGGAACCGAAAGGGCTGGCCGCTCGCTACCAGATGTCTGATCTCGGTCCCACTCATCTCGAGGACCGCCATGTCGAGGAACACCGCATCCGGCAACAGCTCGCCCACCATGGTGGAGTCCGTGCCCGGTCGTGGCGCCACCAGGATCGTGGCCCGGTCGAGCACCTCCTCGGACCTCCTCCAGGTGTGGATCCCCAGGGCGGCGTCCGCTCCCAGGATGATGAATACCTCGTCGTCAGGGTCGAGACTCTCCAGGGTGTCGATGGTGTAGGTGGGGCCCTCGCGCTCGAGCTCACGGGGGTCGGCCACGAAACCGGGAACCCCGTCCACCGCGATCCGGGTCATCTCCAGCCGGTGGTGCCCGGGACTGATCACCACCCCCTCCTTCTGCCAGGGGTTGCCCGCCGGCATGAAGAGCACCTGGTCGAGACCGGCCTGATGGACGGCGCACTCCCCGGCGTGGAGATGGGCGATGTGGATCGGGTCGAAGGTTCCGCCGAGGATCCCGATGCGCACGGGCCCGAGGATAGGGTCCTGGCGGGGTGACCAGACGAAGCGCCCTGGTGATGTCGGTAGAGCGACACCCCATCTGCGGGGCCGGGTCGACATACCTGCCCCCGATCCTCGTCGAGAGATGTACTGCCGCCGTGCCGTGGGCCAGACCCGTGGTCCCCAGGACCTGACCCCGGCCGACCCGCTGACCGGTCGACACCCGGATCGTCGCCAGATACGACACCGAGACCTTGAGCCCCGGTGTCGGCTCGACGGTGACCGACCGCATCCCGGCCACCGTTCCGGCGAAGGTGACCACCCCTGTGGCCGGCAACCGCACCGGGGTCCCCGGTTCCGCGGCGTAGTCGACACCCCAGTGACCGCTGTAGGGGCCGGTGGGGGCGAACCCGGCCACCATCGGGCCGTCCACCGGTGGAGCGAGACACACCGCCAGGATGGCTAGAGCTGGCAACATCATCGTCTCCGAACGTATCGGCGCCGGGTGACGGAATCCAGGGGTGTGCCGCTATGTTCACGAGGTGGAGGGTCATAGATGAGTGTGAGACTGGGTTTGATGGGCTTCGGGCGGATCGGCCGCAACGTCTTCCGGCTGCTCCATGGTCGGGACGACCTGGAGATCGTGGCCATCGACGACATCGCCGACCCCGCCGGGCTCACCTATCTCCTCGAGTACGACTCGATCTACGGGCGCTTCCCCGGCGAGATCGACTACAAGGACGGACGGCTGGTCTACGACGGGCGTGACGTGGTGTTCAGGGCCAGCCGGCACCCCGACGACACCAAGTGGACCGAGGAGGGTGTGGACATCGTGATCGACACCACGTCCCGGTTCCGCGACAGCGCCACCCTGGGTGGGCATCTGAGGAACGGGGCGTCGCGGGTGGTGCTCACCTCGAGCCCGGCCACCCCCGGGGAGCTCGCCCTTTTGCTCCGCGGCATCAACGATGGTCTTCTCGAGGCCTCCCCACCGATCGTCGCCATGGGCTCCAACACCGCCAATGCCGCCGCACCGGTCCTCCGCGCCATCGACCGGGCGTTCGGTCTCAACCGTGCCTTCATCACCACGGTGAAGGCAATGTCCAACGCCGGCCGTCTCGCCGATGTGCCCTCCGACACCTTCCGGGGCAGCCGGGCCGCCGGGGAGAACATCATCCCCACCGAGACCAACTCGGCCGA
>JAKEHF010000028.1 GCA_022615295.1 Actinomycetota bacterium
CCTCGATCCCGGCGTCGGCGAGGATCCCCGACACCTCGGTGACCATCTTCTCGATGATCGCCTCACGCTTCGGTGCGGCCTCGGCGAGCTTGTCCTGGATCTCGGCGTTGGGCCCCGGGTAGAGGATGGCGAAGCATCGATCCTCGAACTCGTGTTTGATCTCCTGCACCCCGAGCCGGTGGGCGAGCGGGGCATAGACATCGAGAGTCTCCCTGGCGACCCGGGCCTGTTTCTCGTCCCGGAGGGCGTGGACCGTCCGCAGGTTGTGGAGCCGGTCGAAGAGCTTGATGATCAGGACCCGGACATCCTGGGCCATGGCCACCACCATCTTCCTGATGGTCGCCGCCTGGGCCTGCTCCCTGTTGGAGAATCTGACCCTGTCGAGCTTGGTCACCCCGTCGATCAGACGGGCCACGTCCTCGCCGAAGTCCCCACGGATCTCTTCGATGGTGACGTCGGTGTCCTCGATGGTGTCATGGAGGAGGGCGGCCACGATGGTCGTCTCGTCGAGACCGTAGCCGGCGAGGAGGTAGCCCACCGCCAGGGGATGGGTGATGTAGGGGTGGCCCGTCTTTCTCAGCTGGCCCCGGTGCGCCTCCTCGGCAGTGTGATAGGCGCGCTCGATGAGCTCGACGTCGCCACCAGGATGGTTGGCCAGGAAGACGGCGATGACGTCGGCGATACCCACCGACTCATATGTCTCAGTCGTATCTGACAAGGGCATGTAAGGGCACTCCGTTGAGCAATTCCCTCCCCCGAAGGAAGGCCAGCTCGATGAAAACGGAGAACCCGACCACCTCCGCCCCGATTCCCCTGAGGAGGCGGATGGCCGCGGAGGCGGTGCCCCCGGTGGCGATGACGTCGTCGACGAGGAGCACTCTCTCTCCGGGGCGCACCGCGTCGACATGGACTTCGAGGGCGTCGGTCCCGTACTCGAGGGAGTACTCCTCACGGATCGTCTCGTGGGGCAGCTTGCCCGGCTTGCGAACCGGTATGAACCCGGCGCCGAGACGGCCTGCCACCGGAGAAGCCAGGGTGAAGCCACGGGCCTCTATCCCGGCCACCTTTCCGACCTCGGCCTCGATGTAGGGGCTGGCAAGACCATCGATGAGCCGTGCGAGGGCATCGCTGTCGGCCAGCACCGGGGTGATGTCCTTGAAGACGATCCCCGGCTCCGGAAAATCGGGGATGTCCCGGATCAGAGAGGCCAGGTTCTCCACGTAGAGAGTCTAAGAGACTCTCACCCCTGGTCACCGATACGCGACCCGATGGCTCGCCGCGCCACCCGGATCTTCCCCTCCTCGACCCTGAGGACCACGCTGTCGTCATCCAGCGATACGACCGTGCCATGGATGCCGCCGATGGTGCGTACCTCCTGACCGAGCTGCAGCGACGACGACAGGTCCTGCTGCGCCTTGGACCGTCTCCGTTGGGGTCGGATGATGAGGAAGTAGAAGACCGCGATCATCAGCGCGAGGAAGATCAGCGACTGGGTGGCGCCACCCGTCGACTCTTGGCCCAACAAGACTGGAATCACGGTCCCTCCGTCAGATGTCGGCCCGGAGGTTAGGCGTAGCCGGCGTTCTAGGCCGACCCGACCTCCTCCCGGTTACCGCGGCCGTGTACCCAGCGAGGTCCCCCCTCTCGATGGCCGCCGCCGCACCCTCCATGAGACGAAGCAGATAGTGGAGATTGTGGATCGTGAGGAGCCGATGACCCGTCATCTCGCCGGTCTTGAACAGATGCCGCAGATAAGCCCTGGAGTAGACAGCGCAGGTGGTGCATCCGCAGGACTCGTCGATCGCCCGCCCGTCGCCCTCGAACTCGGCCCGTTTCAGGTTGAAGTCGCCCTCCGCGGTGAGAGCCCTCCCGTGACGGGCCAGTCTGGTGGGTATGACGCAGTCGAAGAGATCTGCACCACGCCCTATTGCGTCGAGCAGACCCTCCGGGTCCCCGAGACCCATCACATAGCGCGGCCGCCCTTCGGGGAGGCTCCGTATGGCCGCATCGATAGCCACACCTCGCTCTGCGAGGCTCTCGCCCACCGCCAGACCACCGATCCCAAAGCCGGGGAAGCCGAGGGCCGCGGTCCGCTCCGCGCTCTCGGAGCGCAGGTCGGGATCGGACCCGCCCTGCACGATCCCGAACAGCGCCTGCTCTCCGCGGTGCGCCATCAGGGATCGCTCCGCCCAACGCAGCGTCCGCCTCATCTCCGTCTCGACGTGCTCTCTCGGCGCGGGCAGCCCGACACAGACGTCGAGGGTCATCGCGATGTCCGACCCCAGCATCTCCTGGCAGGCAACCGCCTCCTCGGGGGTGAGACGGTGGAGGGACCCGTCGTAGACCGACCGGAATGTGGCTCCCTCCTCGTCGACATCGGGGTCCAGCGAGAACACCTGGAACCCGCCCGAATCGGTGAGGATCGGTCCACCCCACCCCATGAACCGATGGAGACCACCGAGACGGGACACCACAAGCGAGCCGGGGCGGAGCATGAGGTGATAGGTGTTCGCCAGGACCATCCCTGCACCAAGGGTGACGAGGTCAGCCGAGTCGACGCCTCTCACGGCGGCTCGGGTGCCCACCGGCATGAACAGTGGTGTCCGTACGCGCCCATGTGGGGTATCGAGCCAGCCGGTCCGGGCCCGGCCGTGGCCGGCGATCTTCGTCCAGGTGGCGGCGGGCATTGGCGTCGAGCCTAAACCGCCCTTCCCCGCCTCTCGGCGAGCATGGCGTCGCCAAACGAGCCGAACCGGTACCCCCTGCTCAAGGCGACGTCGTAGACGTCTCTCCACCGGGGTCCCATGAAGGTCTCGAGAAGGACGAGGAGTGTCGATCCCGGAAGATGGAAGTTGGTGACGAGGAGGTCGCCGACCCTTATCTCCATTCCGGGCCGGAGGAACAGCCTGGTCGGCCCCTCCCCAGCCACCACGCCCCCGTGCCCGTCGCCATGGCTCTCCAGGGCCCGGACCACGGTGGTGCCGACGGCGACCACACGACCCGCCCGCTCCCTGGCGCGGGCTATCCGTTCGACGGTGGGGGGCGGGACCGAGCACCACTCGCTATGCATGACGTGTTCCTCGACATGGTCCGTGGTCAGGGGTCGAAACGTGTCGAGGGAGACGTGGAGATCGATCGTGGTCAGGTCGATGCCCCTGGCGCCAAGACGTCTGGCCACCTCCGAGGTGAAGTGGAGACCGGCGGTGGGCGCCGCCGCCGAGCCCGGCTCCCGGGCGAAGATGGTCTGGTAACGCTCGGGGTCCTGCAGGACGCCGGTGAAGTACGGGGGAAGAGGGACCGCTCCGGCCATGGCGAACAGCGTCTCCGGATCGTCGGTCTCGAACTCCACCACGATCCGACCCTGGTCGTGGGTCGCCACGACCGTGGCGGTTGCCCACCCCACCTCGATCACCACCCCCGGTCGGAGACGACGCGCCGGACGGGCCAGGGCGTCATATGCGCCGTCTCCACGACGCTCAAGGACCAACAGCTCCACCCTCCCGCCGGTGCCGCGTCGACGACCGAGGAGTCTGGCGGCTCTGACCCTCGTCTCGTTCACCACCACCAGGTCCCCCCGCTCGAGCAACTCGGGGAGCTCGAGGAATGCGTGGTCGCTCATGTCACGGGTATCGAGGAGACGGGCGTCGTGACGGGGCTCGATCGCGGTCTGGGCGATGGCCCCCCGTGGCAGGGGGTAGTGGAAACGGGCGGTCTCGATCAGAGCAGTGTGCTCTGAGACGGTGGCATGACGCCGAGATGTTGGTAGGCCCTCTCGGTGGCCACCCTCCCTCGCGGCGTCCTCTTGATCAACCCTGATTGGAGCAGGAAGGGCTCGTAGGCGTCCTCCACCGTCTCCGGCTCCTCCCCGACGGCGATCGAGAGTGTCGAGAGCCCGACCGGGCCACCACCGAATCTGTCGACGATCGCCTCGAGGATGGAGCGATCCACCTTGTCGAGACCGAGGTCATCGACCTCGTAGACCGTGAGAGCCTCGATGGCCACGGCGAGATCGATCACGCCCGCGGCCCGGGCGACGGCGTAGTCCCTGACCCTGGCGAGCAGACGGTTGGCGATCCGGGGCGTCTGCCGGCTGCGTTGAGAGATGAGCTCGCAAGCCCCTTCCTCGATCTCGACGGCGATGATGCCTGCCGACCGTCTGATGATCCTCGCCAGGTCGGTGGGCTCGTAGTAGTCGAGCTTCTCCTCGATGCCGAACCGGTCGCGCAGAGGGGCGGTCACCTTCCCCTTCCGGGTGGTTGCCCCGACAAGGGTGAAGTGGGGCAGGTCGATTCTGATCGACTGCGCAGTCGGCCCTTTCCCCAGCACCAGGTCGAGCTGGAAGTCCTCCATCGCCGGGTAGAGCACCTCCTCCACTGCTCGGGGGAGACGATGGATCTCGTCGATGAAGAAGACATCCTGATCATGCAGGTTGGAGAGGATCGCGGCGAGGTCACCTGGTCGCTCGAGCGCCGGACCAGAGGTGATCCGGAAGTCGACGCCCTTCTCGGCGGCGATGATCGCGGCCAGGGTCGTCTTCCCCAGACCCGGCGGGCCCGAGAAGAGGACGTGGTCCAGGGGACGACTCTCCTTGATGGAGGCCTCGAGGGAGATCCGCAGCCGCTCCTTAACCGGTTCCTGACCCACGAAGTCGTCGAGACTCCTTGGCCTCAGGGTCAGCTCGACATCGTCGTGGAGCATCGGGCTGAGCAGGCTGTCCTCACGCATCATCGGCCTCCCAGACGCTGCAATGCCGTCCTTATCTGATCCTCGACCGGGTCGTCGGGGCTCAACTCGGCGACGACGACGCTGATCTCGGCGAACGTGTACCCCAGACCCTCGAGCGCCTGACGGACCGTGGCCAGGCCTCCCCGCCCGGTCAGGTCGATCTCCTTCCCGGTGAGCTTGGGGGCGAGCTCGAGGACGATCCGTTGGGCACCACGTTTCCCGACCCCGGCGGCGACGGTGAGTGCGTCGGCATCACCCATGGTCACGGCCCGGATCACCTCGGCGGCTGGAAGGGCCGCCAGAATGGCCATCGCCAGCTTGGGCCCGACACCGCCCGCCGTGAGCAGCACCCGGAACAGATCACGATCACCCTCAGAGGCGAACCCATAGAGGGTGATGCCATCGTCCCGGACATTGGTGTGGACGTGCACCACCACCTCCTCACCCACCCCGGGGAGCGAGACCAGGTCGCGGGGCGTCATGTGCACCTCGTAACCCACACCGGCGACGTCGATGCAGACGATCTCCCCACGCTGGGACCCGAGGACCCCCCGCAGACGACCGATCACGGTCTCGCCTCCAGTGGCGCGGCCCGGAGATGACACAGGGCCAAGGCGAGGGCGTCCGCCGCATCGGGTGGCTGGGGCGGCTGGCCCAACCCGAGGAGCCGGGCCACCATCGTCTGCACCTGGGCCTTGTTGGCGGCCCCGTCACCGGTCACCGCCGATTTGACCACTGTGGGCACATACTCGAACACCGCTATCTCGGCTTGGGCAGCGGCGAGCATCGCCACCCCGGAGGCCCGGCCCACTGTGATCGCCGTCTGCAGGTTGCGATTGGTGAACACCGTCTCCAGGGCGATCACGTCGGGACGTGCCTCGGCGATCACCTGGCCAAGACCCCGGTAGAGCTCCGCCAACCGTTGCGCCGTGGTCATGTCCGTGGTGGTGCGGATGACACCCGCCAGCACCGCCCGTGGCGGACGGGAGTCCTCGACCATCCCGTAGCCGGTGGTGGAGAGACCAGGATCGATACCCAGGACGAACACTTGTTCTAGAGGTTAATCAGACCACGTTCCCATGCCCGGTGTTGATCACCCCAGGATGATGACCAGGGCAAAACCGAGGATCACGAGATTGCCGACGACACTGATCGTGACCCGTCTCCCCGGGGTCAACCGACTCCCGGCAAAGGCCCCGAAGAGGGCTAGGAGCGATTGCCAGGAGAGGGATGCCAGACCGGCGCCCAAGGCAAAGACAAGTCCCTCTCCCTCGGTGGTGTCGCCGGTCACGCCCAAACCGACCACGACGGCGGCGAAGTAGACGACCGTCGCAGGATTCACCATCGTCAGACCCAGGAAGCGAGCATAGGTGCGGGCCAGGTCACCGGTCTCGGCGACCGACAAGTTCGCCACGGGCCGCCGGGCGCGAACCAGCCCGGTCACTCCGATGACTGTCAGCACCAGACCACTGAGCACCCGCAACGTCGTCTCGACCGATCCGACGAGGGAGACCACCGACGCCCCACCGACGACAGCCAGGACGGCGTAGATCATGTCGGCGGTAGCAGTGCCGGCGCCGGCTGCCAGAGCAGGTCTCGGGCCACCCCGGATCCCGGTGTCGACGATGAGCACCGCTATGGCGCCGACCGGGACCGCGATGCCATAGCCGGCGAGGGCCCCCGTGGTGAATGCTCTGAGCACCCGGCGAGGTTATGAATCGCCCGGACGTCTGCGCCGGGCGATTTCGTCGGACAACCTCGAGATCCTCGCCGTGATCGATTCGAGCCGGGTGACATCGTGTCGAGCGCTGCCCGTATCTCGGCCATGCGGCGGACGATCCGATCGAGGTCCTCTTCCACAGCTCAACCCTCGGCCAGGACCGTCTCCATGACGGTGTCGTCGATGTCGTAGTTCGAGTGGACAGCCTGGACGTCGTCCAGATCGTCCAAGGCGTCGATAAGGCGAAGCAGACGGCGGGCGTCGGCCTCGGAAACCGGCACCCAGCTCGAGGGCCGCTGCGTGATGTCGGCGGACTCGATCTCGATGCCCGCCGACCCGAGGGCCTCCCCCACCACACCCAGCTCGGCGGGCGCCGTTATCACCTCGAACGTGCCGTCCCCGAGGTCGTCGACGTCCTCGGCGCCGGCGTCCAACGCGGTCAGCACGACAGCTTCCTCGTCACCGGTGACGACTATCAGCCCCTTCTGGCTGAACAAGTAGCCCACAGACCCCGGCTCACCCAGATTCCCGTTGTTACGGCTGAACGCCGAGCGGACCTCGGAGGCGGCACGGTTGCGGTTGTCAGTGAGGACCTCGACGTAGATGGCCACGCCGCCCGGGCCGTACCCCTCGTACCAGACCTCCTCGTAGGTGGCTCCGGCGACCTCACCGGTGCCTCGTTTGATCGCCCTCTCGATGTTCTCATTCGGCATGGATGCCGCCTTGGCCTTGTACACCGCGGTGGCCAGCGCGGGGTTGAAGTCCTGGCTGCCCCCACCTTCCCTTGCGGCGATCTCGATCGCCTTCGCCAGCTTGCCGAAGAGCTTCCCTCGCGCCGCGTCCTGACGGCCCTTGCGGTGCTTGATGTTCGCCCATTTGGAGTGACCGGCCATGACGTCTCAGATCGTGTCGATGAGCATCTGATGAATACGCCCGTCCCCGGCCAGCTCCGGATGGAACGAGGTTGCCAGGATGCGACCCTGTCTCACCATCACCGGATGGTCATCGATGCTCGCGAGCACCTCGACGTCGCCGCCCACCTTCTCGATCCAGGGAGAACGGATGAAGACTGCGTGGAACTTGTCGTCCAGACCGGTGATCTCGAGGTCGGTCTCAAACGACTCGTTCTGCCGTCCGAACGCATTGCGACGAACCACAACGTCCAACACCCCCAACAGAGGTTGGTCGCCCTCGGTCACCGAGCCGGCGAGGAGAATCATGCCGGCGCAGGTCCCGTACACCGGCACACCCCCTTCGATGGCCCTACGCAGAGGCTCCAACATCCCGAAGCGAACGGCCAGTTTCCCGATGGTCGTCGACTCTCCCCCCGGGATCACCAGGGCGTCGACGGCGGCGAGCGTCTCCGGTGTCCTTACCTCGACACCTTCGACGTCCAGGTGACCCAGCATCGCGAGATGCTCCCGGACGTCGCCCTGCAACGCCAGGACGCCGACCCGGCTCATCTCACCAGCCTCTGCCGGCCAGTCTCTCAGTGGCCTCGAGCGTGCCGATCTCGAGCCCGGGCATGGCCTCACCGAGACCGCGGGACACCTTGGCGACGACATCGGGCTCGTTCCAGAACGTGGTGGCTTCGACTATCGCCCGGGCGTAGGCCTCGGGGTCCGAGCTCTTGAAGATCCCCGAACCGACAAAGACACCTTCCACACCGAGCGCCATCATGAGGGCGGCGTCGGCGGGAGTGGCCACCCCCCCTGCGGCGAAGTTGACCACAGGCAGCTTCCCCGTGGCGGCGACCACCTTGACCAGCTCGTATGGAGCTGCCAGGTCACGGGCGGCGCTCATCAGCTGCTCGTCCCCCATGGTGGTCAGAGCCCTCATCTCGTTGCTCACGGTGCGGATGTGTCGGACCGCCTCGACGACGTTCCCGGTGCCGGCCTCGCCCTTGGTGCGGATCATGGCGGCGCCCTCGCCGATGCGTCGCAGCGCCTCACCGAGATTCCGGGCCCCGCACACGAACGGTGTGGTGAAGGCCCATTTGTCGACGTGATGCTCCTCGTCGGCCGGGGTGAGCACCTCCGATTCGTCGATGTAGTCGACACCAAGCGCCTGGAGCACGAGGGCCTCGGCGAAATGCCCGATCCGGCACTTGGCCATCACGGGAATGGTCACCGCGTTCTGGATCTCCTCGATCTTGGTCGGGTCGGCCATCCGGGCCACACCACCGTGCTTGCGGATGTCGGCGGGGACGCGCTCGAGGGCCATGACCGCCACCGCACCGGCTTCCTCGGCGATCCGCGCCTGGTCGGCGTTCACCACGTCCATGATGACGCCACCCTTCAGCATCTCGGCCAGTCCACGCTTGACCCGATCGGTACCGGTGTCCACGAAAGTCCTTCTCGGTTGGGGTAGACCCCGAGTCTACAGCCCGCCCCGGGCTCCACCTATGCGAGAGTCCGTCTGTAGACAGCTCGATAACGGTCGCCCACCACCTCCCAGTCGTAGGCCCGGGCCATGGTCCGACCGTGCTCTCCGAGGGCCCTAGCGGGCTCGTGATCCAAGAGGAGATCGACCACCTCGGAGGCCAGCCTGGTCCTGTCCCCAACCGGGAACACCCTCGCCGCCGGGCCCACCACGTCACGGAATGCCTCGAGATCGCTGCACACGACGGCGCAACCCGCGGCCATCGCCTCGATGAGGACGATCCCGAAGCTCTCTCCACCGGTGTTCGGGGCCACGAAGACCTGGCTGGACACGAGCACCCGGCTCTTCTCCTCCCTGCTCACCCTGCCGAGATAGATGACACCATCGTCTCGGGGGCCACGGTCGGCACCCATGACCAGCAGCTCCGCCTCGGGCACCCGGTCCCGGATCTCGGGCCAGGCCCCGAGCAGCACATCGAGCCCCTTGCGTGGCTCGTCACGACCCAAGAAGCAGACACGGTTCGGCATCCGCTCCTTCCGGATCAGGAATGACTCTGTGTGGACGCCGTTGGGGACCACCTCCACGGGCCCCCAGTCGTCGGGGACCGCCCTCGCCGCCACGTTGCTGACCGCGGTGAGTGTCATCTCACGGAAGCGGCGCCCGACGAACGGGAGCCATGGGTACACCCCGGCCACCAGATCTGGTGGATCGGCGTGAACGGTGGCGACGGTCGGGTGGTCGGTCCGCAGTGCCGCCCATCCGACAAGCGGCACCAGTGGCTCATGGGCATGGACGATGTCGACTTCGGCCAGCGCCCGCCCCACCCGGCGCCATGACAGGGGGCTCAGGGTCAGTGGCGCCCGTGACCTGTTCGCCGGGACTGTGAGGGAGACTCCAACAAGGACGGCCCCATCTTCGCTCCGCTCACCACCCGGTCTGCCGGCTGCGACCACGACCACCTCGTCGCCACGGCGCCGGAGCTCGCCGGCCAGATCGACGACCACCTGCTGGACCCCTCCCGGGGCAGAGAGATCGTATGGGCAGACGATCCCGATATGCATGCCTATGCCTTGTCGGACGGCCAGTTGGGCACGACGAGATGCCATTGTCGGGGACGAGCCCGGATCATCTCCTCCATCTCCCTCCCCAGACCCTGTGTGAGCTGACGCACCTTCTCTGTCCTTGACCCCTGTTCGGGGATCGGAAGCGGGGGCCGTATCACCACGCGATGACCAGAACCCTCGAAGTAGGGGGCAACCGGGAGCAGGGGAGCCCCCGTCCTCAGGGCCAGAGTCGCCGGTCCCGGGGGGAGGGTGGTGGTCTCACCGAAGAGCTCCACAGGAACGCCACGTCCCCGCAGGTCACGATCGGAGAGGAGGGCGACGGCCTTGTTCTCCTGCAGTGCAGCCTCCAGCCGGCGCATCACCTCGGCGCCCCCGGTCGCCAACACGATCTCGATCCCGAACTCGGCCCTCATCCCGAGGAACCATCTCGTTATCCGTGGGTTGGGCAGTCTCTCGGCCACAGCCACGACCGGCATCCCGAGGGCCGCCGACACCGGAGCCGCCGCCTCCCAGTTGCCCATGTGGGGCAACCCGTAGATGACGCCCTTGCCGGCTTCACAAGCGGAGGAGATGTGCTCGAGCCCCTCCGCGGTGGTCCCCTCGAGGATCGCCGGGACCCTGCGGGCCCGGATCCACAGGGTCTCGCCCCAATACCGTCCATAGGACGCCATCACCTGACGGGCGGCCTCCACCGCATCCGCGGGGTCTCCGAGGACCCGTCGCATGTGAGACTCCGTCATCTCCCGGCGGCGACGGTCGAAACGGTGCCATACCCTTCCCGCAAGCGCCCCCAAACCCTGTGCGGCCCTCTTCGGGAGCAGCCCGACCAGACCGGCTCCGAGCCGTATCAGGAGATAACCCCACAGACCTCTCACACGATGGAACGGTACGTCTTCCAGAACCGGGTGACCGCGGTCAGCCAGACGAGCGTCACGAACACCCAGAGCATCGGCTCGGCTTGTCCAATGAGCAGACCGAACGTGAAGACGAGGATGCGTTCCGCCCTGCCCATGAGACCCCCGCGACCATCGAGACCGGCGGCCTCGGCCCGGGCCCTCATGTAGGGCACGAGGATCGCGCCGCCGACGGCGAGGACGATCAGGAGCAGCACGCGCGGCTGCCCTGCGCTGGCGAAGGCGAGACCCCCAAAGGCGGCGATCTCTCCGAGACGGTCGAAGGCGGCGTCGAGAAAGGCGCCGCGGTTGGTGACGGAGCCGGTAGCCCTGGCCACGGCGCCGTCGAGACCGTCGAGCAGCGACCCCACGAAGACGATGATCGCCCCGGTGGAGAGTCTTCCGGTGGCGAGGACCACCGAACCGGCGATGACGACGCCGAGCCCTATCACCGTCATGCCTGTAGCCGTCAAACCGACCCGGGCCAGCCCTTTCCCCAACGGCTCGAGAAACCGGGTCACGCGCGGTCTGACCCGCATGTCGATCACGGGGTGAAAGTAGCACCCGTCTCGGGACCAGAGTCGTCACCGGGTTAGGATCGGCCTGTAACTGGCGAGGAGGTCACGTGGTCCCCGAGAGAGTCCGAAACGTCGCCTTGGTCGGCCACGGGGGCAGTGGAAAGACCACGCTGGCCGAGGCGATGTTGTATGTCGGAGGGGCAACCACCCGCATGGGCTCTGTCGAGTCGGGGACGACGACTCTCGACCACGAACCGGAGGAGATCGCCCGCAGCATCTCGTTGAGCCTGGCTGCGGCGACCGTCGAATGGGACGGTCATCGGATCAACATCATCGACACTCCGGGGTCCTCTGACTTCGTCGGGGACGCCCGGTCGGCGCTGAGGGCTGTCGATCTGGCCATCTTCTGCGTCTCGGCTGTGGATGGCGTCGAGGTCCAGACCGAGCAGTTGTGGCGCGCCGCCGGTGAGGAGGGCATTCCCCGGGCCGTTGTCATGACCAAGCTCGACAGGGAGCGGGCCGGCTATGAGCGGACACTCGACCAGCTGCGCAGCGCATTTGGAAAGCAAATCGCACCGATCCAGGTGCCGATGGGCGAGGAGGCCTCCCTACGTGGGCTGATACGTGTGGCCACCGAGCGCGCCTACGAGTACCCGCCGGGAGCGAAGACCGGCACCCAAGTCGAGCTCCCGTCTGACGTCGCCGATCTGGTGCACACCGCCCACACCGGTCTCATAGAGACCGTGGTCGAGACGGACGACGCCATGATGGAGGCGTACTTCGAGGGAGTGGAGCCGGACCGTGACCAGATCGTGTCGACGATCCACAAGGGAATCGTGTCCGGTGACATCCACCCGGTCTTGGTCACCTCGGCATCACGGCTGATCGGCATCGACACCCTGTTCGAGTTCATCGTCGACTACGGGCCCAACCCCCTGGAGCGCATCTTCCCACCGCTGGCTTTCGGCTCGCCGCTCGCCCCCGGTGAGGAGGGGCCTCTGGTCGCCTACGTCTTCAAGACCTTCTCAGACCCATTCGTGGGCCGGGTCTCGCTCTTCAGGATCTACACAGGTGTGGCCAAGGCCGACCAAGAGCTCGAGATCGCCCGCGGCGGCAGGGTACGTCTCCACAGTCTCTTCAAGCTCCAGGGCAAGGAGCACCGGGACGTCGAAGACCTGCCGGTCGGGGGTATCGGCGCCGTGGCCAAGATCGAGAGCATCCGCGCCGGGGACACCCTGCGCAGCCCGGGTGTCGAAGTGGCCATTCGCCCGGTCGAGTACCCCCGCCCCGTCGCCGAGATGGCTATCTCCCCCCACTCCCACCAGGACGAGGAGAAACTCTCCACCGCCCTGAGCCGCATCGCCGATGAGGACCCGACGGTGCGCATCGAGCGACGGTCGGAGACGGGGGAGACCATCCTGGCCGGGCTCGGTGACAACCATCTCGAGGTGACCCTCGAGCGGATCCACCGCATGTTCGGTGTGGAGATCGATTCGACCCTCCCCAAAGTCCCGTATCGGGAGACCATCACCACCACCGGAGAGGCGGAGGGCAAGCACAAGAAGCAGACGGGTGGCCGCGGCCAGTTCGGGGTCGCCTCGGTCCGTTTCTCACCGCGGCCCCGTGGGTCGGGCTACGAGTTCATCGACTCCATCAAGGGTGGCGCCATACCGAGAGGGTTCATCCCGGCGGTCGACAAGGGGGTGCGTGAGGCGCTGGAACGCGGAGTCCTCGCCGGGTACCCGGTGATCGATGTGTCCGCCGAGCTGTTCGACGGCAAGTACCACTCCGTCGACTCCGACGAGATGTCGTTCCGCATGGCGGGGATCCAGGCGTTCCGGGCAGCGGCAGAGAAGCTACGACCCGTGCTCCTCGAGCCGATCATGCGTGTTGAGGTGACCGTTCCCGAGGACCATCTGGGCGACGTGATGGGCGACATCAATTCGAGAAGGGGCCGGGTGCTCGGGATGGATGGGGACAGCACCCTGCGAGTCGTGACCGCCGAGGTTCCCATGGCAGAGATGCGTCAGTACGCAGCCGAGCTGCGGTCATTGACGTCGGGTCGGGGCACCTTTGAGATCGGATTCGACCATTACGCGGAGGTCCCCCACAACGAGGCACAAGAGGTGATCTCCGCCTCCAAGGCCAAGACCACCGACTAGGGAAGGACCAACATGCCAGACGCCGTTGTCCGCTTTGGAGACGACGAGCTGAATCTGCCGGCTCACGTGGGGACCCAAGGCGACTATGCCATCGACATCTCCGCGTTACGCGGTGCCCTGGGCATCGTCACCCTGGATCGTGGCTTCGCCAACACGGCCGAGGGGCGTTCCTCGGTCAGTTTCATCGACGGTGAGGAGGGGGTTCTCCTCTACCGGGGCTACCCGATCGAACAGCTCGCCGAGCAGGCGAGGTTCCTCGAGGTGGCATATCTCCTCCAATACGGTGAGCTGCCCACAAAGTCGGAGCTCGAGCAGTACGAGGAGTCGATCACACGGCACACCCTGCTCCGGGAGGACATGAAGCATCTGTTCGAGGCGTTTCCTCACTCCGCCCACCCGATGCAGATCCTGGCGTCGGCTACCTCGGCGCTCGCCACCTATTACCCGGATGCCCTCAACCCCCTCGATCCCGAGGCTGTGGACATCAGCTGCCGGCGTCTCGTCGCCAAGGCGCCAACCATGGTCGCCTGGTCCTACAAGTACCGGACCCATCAGCCCTACGTCTACCCGGCCAACGACCTCGGTTACTCGGAGAACTTTCTCCGCATGATGTTCGCAGTCCCCGCCGAGGACTATGTGGTCGACCCGGTGGTGGCCACGACCCTCAACCTCCTGCTCGTACTCCACGCCGACCACGGCCAGAACTGCTCGTCGTCGGCGGTGAGGCTGGTGGGGTCGGGCCACGCCAACATCTTCAGCTCGGTGGCCGCCGGGATCCATGCCCTGTCCGGGCCCCTCCATGGCGGGGCCAACCAGGAGGTCCTCGAGATGCTGGAGTGGATCGTCGCCGAGGGTCTCGATCTCGACACCGTGGTCCGCAAGGCAAAGGACAGGAACGACCCGTTCCGGCTCATGGGATTCGGTCATCGTGTCTATAAGAACTTCGATCCCCGGGCCCGAATCCTCAAGAAGGCGGCCGCCGACGTGCTTCATGCCCTCGGTGTGGATGATCCGCTGCTGGACCTCGCCATGCGTCTCGAGGAGGTGGCCCTCTCCGACGACTACTTCGTCGAGCGGAAGCTCTACCCCAACGTGGATTTCTACTCCGGGATCATCTACCGGGCGATGGGGTTCCCCATCGACATGTTCACGGTGCTCTTCGCAATGGGGAGGCTGCCCGGATGGATCTCCCAGTTCCGGGAGTTGCTCGCCGACCCGGAGACCCGGATCTTCCGGCCCCGGCAGCTCTACATCGGCTCACCGGTGCGGGACTTCGTCGCCATGGACGAGCGCTAGACGGGGGCGATCCGCTCCAGATAGGGCAGCTCGACGATCTCACCGCTGACGGCGTCCACCACAACCAGGGCTCGTTGGTCTGGTGGCTCGGCCGCCGAGTAGAGGACCACCGACCAGCGGGGCCGGGATCGCCACCCCTTGAAGCGCAACGTGGCCGAGGCGTGACCGACGGGAAAGTCCACCGCCGTCCCCGCAGTTCGCAACGCCTCGTGCTCGTCCACCCGCAATGGCCATGCCGAGGCGAACATCCACACAGCGAGCCCGGCGAAGACCACCGCCACCGGCCATCCCCCCTCGATGGTGAGCAGGGCGACCACGGCAAAGCCGACGAGCACCCAGGCGGAGACGCGCCGGCGAGCCGGTTCCGGGAATCGAAAAGGCCCGGCGACGTTGGAGTCCAGCTCGGAGTCGATGGAGACCGATTCGGCCACCTCCCGATCGATGTGGATACCCTCCCGGTCGACCCGGCGGTCCTCGTCGCTCATTCCGGGATCCGGGCCATCTCTGTGAGACTGGCGACCACGTCGTCCAGGGCGACACCTCTTGTGTCCCGCTCCTCACCATAAAGGCGAAGACCGACCGTCCCGTTGGCCACGTCGTCGTCACCGACGACGAGCAGCACAGGATGCTTCTGAGTGATGGCCCGGCGCACCTTGTCACCCACGGTCTCACCGCTCTCGTCGATCTCGACACGTAGCCCGGCTGTCCCCAGACGTCCGGCCACGGTCACGGCGTAGTCGTGGTGACGGTCGGCCACGCCGATCACGGTCACCTGGACCGGCGCCAGCCACATCGGGAATGCCCCGGCGTAGTGCTCCACGAGGACGCCCATGAACCTCTCCAACGACCCCGCCTTGGCACAGTGGATCATGTAGGGCGTCTCTGCGGTGTTGGCAGAGGTGGTGTACTCCAAGCCAAAACGCTCGGGGTTGTTGAAGTCGAGCTGGACCGTGCCCATCTGCCAACGCCGGCCGATGGCGTCCCTGACATGGATGTCGATCTTGGGCCCGTAGAACGCCCCTTCTCCCGGTGCGATCCGATAGGGCACCTCGAGCTCGTCGAGGGCCCGGGCCAGCAGCTTCTCGCTGATCTCCCACCGGGCCTGGTCGCCGACCGACTTCTCCGGCTGGGTGCTCAATTCGGCCTCGACGAGCCTCTCGTCGAACCCGAAATCGCGATGCCATTTGAGCGTGAACTCGATCTGGTGTCTTATCTCTGCACCGAGCTGATCCTCGGTGCAGAAGGTGTGGGAGTCGTCCTGGGTGAACCCCCGGGCGCGGAGGAGCCCGTGGACGACACCCGACTTCTCGTTTCGGTAGACAGTGCCCAGCTCGGACAGACGCATCGGCAGGTCGCGATAGGAGCGACCCCTGCTCTGATACACGAGGATGTGACCTGGGCAGTTCATCGGCTTGACCCGGTACTCCTGGTCGTTGTCGAGCTCCATACCCGGGTACATGTACTCCGCGTAGTAGTCGAGATGACCACTGATCCGCCACAGATCCGCCTTCATCAGGTGTGGGGTGAACACGAACTCGAAGCCGAAACGCTCATGGAGCCTCCGGCTGTGGTCCTCGATCAGCTTGCGGAGCTGGCCCCCCTTGGCGTGCCACACCGCCAGACCGGGCCCGAGCTCGCCGGGGAAGCTGAAAAGGTCCAGCTCCGGCCCGAGACGGCGGTGGTCACGCCGCTCCGCCTCCTCGATCCGGTGGAGATAGCCGGCGAGGTCGCCCTCGGAGGCCCAGGCCGTCCCGTAGATCCTCTGCAGCTGGTCCCGGCCCTCGTCACCACGCCAGTAGGCGCCGGAGGTCCGGGTGAGCCTGAAGGCCGGGATCCGTCCGGTCGATGGGAGGTGTGGGCCCCGGCACAGGTCAATGAAGTCGTTGTTGCGATAAACGGAAACCTCCTCCCCGGGCGCCACCTCACCGGGGTCGACGGCCTCGATGATCTCGGTCTTGAACCGGTGGCCGGCGAACACACCCAGAGCCTCGGCCCGGCTCATCGTCACCCTCTCGAAGGGCTGGTCCTCGGTGACGATCGCTCGCATGCGGGCCTCGATCCGTTCCAGATCCTCCGGGGTGAACGGGACCTCGACCGCGAAGTCGTAATAGAAGCCGTCCTCGATCGCGGGACCGATCGCGAAGGTGGCCCCGGGATACTCGGTGAGCACGGCCTGGGCGAGCACATGGGCCGACGAGTGGCGGAGGATGTCGAGACCCTCGGGGTCGTCGAGCGTGACGACGGCGAAGTCGCCGTCTCGGTCGAGGGTGCGCCCGAGGTCCAGGAGGTGGCCGTCCAATCTGACCGCCACCGCGGCCTCGGCGAGCCGGGGCCCGATGTCCCGCGCCACCTCGATCCCCGTGATCCCATCGGGGTGGGTGACGATCGTGCCGTCTGGGTAACGAAGCTCTATGGGCATCGGATGACTCGCTAGCCTGGGCGGGCAGAGTAATTGGGCGTCAGGGGATAGACGCCGGTTTAGATCAGAGGGGTTGCCGCCTGATGGACGCACGGAGCCTGGTCGAAGGGTTGTTCCCCCATGCCCGATCCAGGGAGCTCGCCGCTGGGGCCAACAAGGTCTTTCGCATCGCCGAGACCGACACCGAGACCTCGATCGTCAAGGTGTACGCGGTCATCTCACGTGAGAAGAGGGAGCGGCGGGCTCTCGAGGCCCTTGCCGGCGTGGTTGGGGTTCCCAAGATGCTCGATCACGGGATCGAGGGCGACCTCGCCTGGCTGCGGATGACCGACGGCGGGGCCTGGAATCTCGCTGCCCTCCCCAAGAACCCGGCGACCCTCGAAGCCGCCGGACGCACCCTTCGCAACGTCCACTCGACGAGCGCCTCGATCACCAATCTCGTCGTGGGCATCGACAGCGACTATGTGCTCAGTCACTATCGGTCGACCATCGACCGTCTCGGGAGGTTCCGACGCCGCTTCGGGATGGACCAGACGGTTCTCGACCGTGCCCTCGAGATCGAGCCACCCCTGGCCACGGCGCCGGTGCCGGTGCACACCAGACCGACGCCCTCCAAGTTCGTCGTCAACGACGAGGGCGAAGTCACCCTGGTCGACTGGGAGTGGGCCACCCTGGGCCCACCTGAGCTCGATCTCACCCTGGCGGTGTGGCAGCTGGCCTCGTTGTTCGGCGAGGACGGAGCCGCGGCGTTCCGGGCCGGGTATGGCGCCGAGCTCCCCGAGAGCCGCTACCGCTCCTGGGTCGCCTATCACTCGGCGGTGATGATGCTCGACGCAGCCGAGGTCCGCGAGGGCAGGCTCGGCGATCTCAGCTATCTGCTCGACGACCTCACCCAGGCGGTCCTCGGAAGCTGAAATCCGCAGCACAGGGACGTCGCCTCCTTAGCCTTCTCCTTGCTCTGAACAAGGAGGACGGACGATGCTGGAAGCATTGGTAGTGGCAACGGCGACCACGGGTCTGTTCGCATTGGCCATGGGCATCAGGGGCAACGAGAGGTTCCGGGCGGAGCCTGCGCCACGTGGCGACAGGGGGGACGACCTTCCCTGCCCGTGGTGCTACGGCCCCACCGACGAGACCGACAGACGCTGTCGGGGGTGCGGGCGGCACTTCGGCTGAGCCCCGACCCCAGGTGTCTATGCCCGCGCCGCAACCTATCGTGACAGTGTGAGCAGGGTAGGTCTGGTCCTCGGTGGCGGGGGCATCACCGGCGCCGCGTATGAGATCGCGGCGCTCATGGCCCTCGAGATCGCCACGGGGTGGGACGCCAACGAAGCCGAGGTGGTGGTCGGGACGTCCTCTGGCGCCTTCGTTGCCGCCCTGGTCCGCAATGGCGTGCTCGGGCTCGACTCCCTCGTCCTCCCCGACGACGAACGCGCCGACGTGACCGAGCGGATCCGCACCCATGTCTTTGCCAGAGGTCCAAGCCTCGGCGTCGGCAACTGGGTGAGACACGGTCTCGTTCCGGGGGTGCGGCGGCCAGGACTGACCATGTTCCTCGGCTCACCGGCTCCATATCATGCCGGGGGTCTCGCCGACTGGGTGGTCACCCATGTCGGGGAGGAGCAAGGGCATGGTTGGCCCACCAGGCCGACCGCCATCGTGGCCCACGACCTGCGCCGAGGGACACGAGTCGTCTTCGGGACCGAGAATGCACCAGCCATCGGTCTCGCCGACGCCGTGGCCGCGTCATCGGCAATCCCGCTCCTCTTCCGCCCGTATCAAATCGGAAGCGACCTATACGTCGACGGCGGAATCTCGTCGGGGACCCATGCCGATCTGGTCTTGGGTCATCACGAGGAGCTCGACCTCGTGCTGGTCCTGGCGCCGATGGCGGCCGACACCCAGCGGAAGAGGGCTCGTTTCCACGAGAAGATGTTCGATCGGGTGGGGAACCGGTCCCTCAGCGAGGAGGTCTCTCTGATCACGTCGGCCTGGCCCCATTGCGAGGTGATGGTCCTCAGCCCGCCACCTTCGGTCCAGAACGCCTCGAGACCGAATCCGATGGACGCCTCCCGTTCGGTGCCCACCTTCATGAGAACCCTGATCGCGATGAAGCGAACCCTGGCCAGCCCCGAGGTGTGGGAGCGTCTAGTCGATCACGTGGGAACGCTGCCGGGGAGGACGTCGGCGGCCCGATGAGTGGGCGGTACTGGACTTGAACCAGTGACCTCTCGCGTGTGAGGCGAGCGCTCTAGCCGGTCTGAGCTAACCGCCCGGGGCGGGAAGGTTACCTCGACCACGTCCCAAGACCGACCCGATGTCACAATGCTGCCGTGACCATCGAACTGGGCCCCTTCCCGGATGCGCCAGGCTATGAACAGGCGGTGGAAAAAGACGCCTCCGATCCCCTCGCCTCCTTCCGGCAGCGGTTCCTCCACACTGATCCCGATCTCATCTATCTGGATGGCAACTCGCTCGGCCGGCTGCCCGTACCGACCATGGCCCACCTCGAGGACCTCGTCTTCAGACAGTGGGGTGATCGTCTCATACGAGGCTGGAACGAAGGTTGGTGGGACCTCCAGATACGGCTCGGCGACCTCCTCGCCCCGCTCATCGGCGCCTCACCAGGGGAGGTCCTCATCTCCGACTCGACGTCGGTGAATCTCTACAAGCTGGCCTGGGCGGCGGTCAAGGCTCGACCCGACCGGGACCGGATCGTCACCGACGACCTCAACTTCCCCACCGACGTCTATGTCCTGGATGGTGTGGCCAGGGAGCTGGGTTTGGGTTTGGAGATCGTCCCCTCGGACGCTATCCATGGCCCCGTCGAGGGTCTGACCGCGGCGCTTGACCACCACACCGCCCTGCTCGCCCTGTCCCACACGGTGTTCAAGTCGGGTTACACATACGAGATGGCGGCGCTCAGCGCCAAGGCCAAAGAGGTTGGCGCCATGACGCTGTGGGACCTGAGCCACTCGGCGGGATCGGTCCCCATCGACCTTCATCGGGCCGGTGTCGATCTGGCCGTTGGCTGCACCTACAAGTACCTGAACGGCGGTCCCGGCTCCCCCGCCTTCCTGTACGTCAGATCAGGCCTCCAGGAGCGGCTTCACTCCCCGATCACTGCATGGTGGGGCCATGAGGAGCCATTCGCATTCGATCTGGACTTCCGGCCCACTGCCGGCATCCGAAGATTCCACACCGGCACCATGCCAATCCTCTCCCTGGCCGCCGTAGAGCCGGGTTTGGACCTGGTAGCCGAGGCGGGAGTGGAGGCCATCCGGGCCAAGTCCATCGCCCTCACTTCGTACCTGATCGAGCTTTGGGAGGAGGTCTTGTCACCCCTCGGTTTCGGCTTGGGGTCGCCCAGCGACCAGGACCATCGGGGGTCCCACGTCTCGCTCACGCACCGAGACGCGTGGCCGATATCACAGGCCCTGATCAAGATCGGCAGTGTGATCCCCGACTTCCGGGTCCCGGACAGCATCCGCTTCGGGCTGGCCCCTCTGTACACCCGGTTCGTCGACGTCCATACCACGGTGCACCGTTGTCGTCAGATCGCCGAGTCCGGGGCCTACTCGGGCTTCGTCGACGCTCCGGCGGTCGTCACTTGATGCGAAGACACGAGTTCGAGATCGTCGTCGACCGGGCTCTCGACTCCCTGCCCGCTTGGGTGATCGACGAGATCGACAATCTGGTGGTGGTCGTCGAGGACGAGCCACCTCCCGACCAGGAAGACCTGCTCGGGATCTACGAGGGTATTGCCCTGAACGAGCGTGAGGACTATTCGGGTGTGTTACCCGACCGCATCGTGATCTATCGAAGACCCCACCTGGAGTTGGGTCTGGGGGGTGAGGACCTGGAGAGGGAGATTCGCAAGACCGTGCTCCACGAACTCGCCCACCACCTCGGGATCGGTGACGAACGACTCGAGGAGCTGGGCTGGGGTTAGCGGCTCCTGCGGGTCTCTTTTAACCCGGCCGTCTTGAGGGTGGCCGCCGGCACGCCGATCTCACGCCATGCGGTGTAACTGATGCCTTTGCGCTCGCTGTAGGCCTTGGCATGGGCGACAAAGTCCTTCTCGAGCTGGTCCAGATCGGCGCCCCCACTGGCCTTCGACAATTGCTCCTCTATCTCGAGTCTGCTCTGCA